>LKUF01000255.1 GCA_001412335.1 Methanolinea sp. SDB | reverse complement strand
TGGAGAGGTAAATGAGCCAGACTCCTGAAACTGAATACATCATCCAGTTTCGGGATGTGACAAAGATCTACCCGCTCCCTGCGGGGGACGTTGTTGCTCTTGATCATGTCAACCTTGAGATACTGCCTGGGGAGTTCATAGCCATCATGGGTCCATCAGGATCGGGAAAATCAACACTCCTCAACCTCATGGGATGCCTGGATACCCCGACTTCGGGGGACCTTTTCATCAAGGGGAGGAATGCAGGCTCAATGAATGACGAGGAACTCACAGCGCTTCGCCGTGATCACATCGGCTTCATCTTCCAGCAGTTCAATCTCCTCCCCCTCCTTTCCGCCCTTGAGAATGTCCAGTATCCCCTGATACTGAAGAGGGGGACAACAGAATGTGAAGAGAGATGCCTCCAGGTTCTCAAGGCAATGGAACTCGATGAGACCCTGTATACCCATAAACCTTCCGAACTCTCGGGAGGGCAGCAGCAACGGGTGGCCATAGCACGGGCCCTGGTAAACGATCCTGAGATCCTTCTGGCGGATGAGCCTACCGGAAACCTGGACACAAAGACCGGAACGGCGATCATGGAACTCCTCCTGGATCTCAACAGGTCCCGGAATGAGACCATTATCATGGTGACACACGACCCTGCAGTTGCCAGGTACGCTCACCGGATAATCACGATTGTGGATGGCAGGATAACATGAACAGCATCAACGCGAACAATCCAATCAATCACAAAACAGGAGCAATCGATGACGAAGTCGTTCTTCTTTGAGTTCGCAAAGCGTAACGTCAGGCTCCACTGGCTTCGTTCACTGCTTGCAGTTCTTGGTATAGTAATCGGCGTGGTTGCAATTGCCTCAATGGGAATTCTTGGTAACAGCCTGGTCCTTACTATCTCGGACAGCCTGTCATCTGTTGGTGACAGCGTGATCGTAACCCCCCACACCGGGGGTGGAGCCCAGATGGGGGGAACGACAGGAGAATACATCTCGGATCGCGATCTGGAGCAGATACGGCGGGCTGTTGCACCCGACATCACCATTCCGGTTTACACGGGGGGTTCACGAATGAAAGTCGGGTCAGAAGATACGGCAGGAAGCATCTACGGGCTGGATCCGGATGACATACCTGTTCTCCTCGAGCTAAGGGATGGGTCCTACTTAAGGGGCGCATCGTCAGCAATGGCAGGGGCCCGGTTCGCAGAAGAGAACAATATCAAGGTGGGCACCCGTATAACGGTCGGGGATAAGGGGTCACTCCGTGTTGTAGGAATTCTCGAGGAACGAGGGATGGGATTCGATATCAATCCCGACTACGGAATCGTGGTTGAGGACAGGTGGTTCGAGGCAGCATATGACCAGGAAGGCTACGACATGGTCATCGTCAAGGTCCGGGATCTCAATACCATCGAAGACGTAAAAAATGCCATCGACAAGCAGCTCAACCGCAGGGAGACGGTCGTGGATGTCATTGACACGAAGGCGATCCTCGAGACGATACTGACTACCTTCGGCCAGATATCGACATTCACAACGGCAATTGGGGGAATCTCCCTCATCGTGGCGGGAGTCAGCATCCTGAACATCATGATGATGTCTGTTACCGAACGCATAAAGGAGATAGGCGTACTGCGGAGCATAGGGACGCAGAAGAAGGAGGTTCGGTCTATCTTCCTTTACGAGGCCCTGATTCTTGGATTGATCGGGGGAATCATCGGTGGCGTTTTAAGTTTCGTTGGGGGGTATGCGGTGAGCATCGTGATGCTCGATACCACCAAGTTCCTCTTTTACCCCTCCAGCCTCGTTTATATCGTGTACGGAGTAGCATTCGGAGTTGTAACGAGCCTGCTTTCCGGCCTGTACCCCGCATGGAAGGCCTCGAATCTCAATCCAATTGAAGCATTGCGGCACGAATAAACGCCCTGCCCCAACATTTTTAAAAGAGAAAAAATGCTATGGGTGCACAGAGCACCCAGATGCATGCCAGGCGTCCGTGTTGCAGCAGCCTTTTAGCTCTTTTTCGGTTCAGGATCAGGATTTTGCAGGTACACGATTCTCCAGGGTCTTTAAAAAACCGGAGAATGGACATTGCATGAAAGTGACCCGATTCAGCCATTTTCTGTTCCGGGCGTTATTCCATATTCCTCGGCCAGGAAGGTGGCAAGCCTCTCTTCGTCCATGTGCCTGTCGATTGGTGCAAAAAAGACATCTCTTCCGTCTATTATGAGAAACGCCACAGGGTTTACCGATCCTGTATACGAGAAACCGTCACGGAATCGCAGGATATGCACGATTGGAACAATGAGACGCCCGTATACCGGGACAGGGTCTCCTGCTGCAAGCATCTCTCTTTCTCCACTCATGGTGCACCGTCCTTTCTCATGTCAAGAAAAAGCTGTCTCATGTTCTTTCCCAGGAGGAGGCAAAATCCTGCAGCGATGATACGAACAGGGTATGGAACCCTGACCTGGAGGAGGGCCTTTCCTTCCAGCACCTCTTCATCAAAGACGGGGGTCATGGCAAGGTGCATTCTCCGGACAGGACAAAGAAGAGCTCTCAATGCAGAAAAGTACCCGAAAACAATGCCGGTAAGGGCAGGACTCGAAAGACCAAGCCGTATATCAATCTCGAGGGTACGGATTGAAATTGCATGAAGAATATCCCCGGAAAACTTCATGAAGTCATAAAAAAGCTCCCTGCCGTGGCGCATCACGGGTCTGAAATAGCGAATACCAGAATCCGTGCGTTCCATCTCTATTTGAGGCTCTCCAATCCCAGTCTCCTCCAGATCAGTGTCCTTAACGGGAAAACGGTACACGGGTCTCCCAAAGATCAGGATCAAAACACTGGAAAAGTCACCAGGACTCTCTGTCCGGATCTCCAGAAATCCAAAAGAGACCTTCGAGATACTCCTGGTCGTCCTGTTGAACCGTTCAATTTCAAGAGTGAAGTCAATCGGGGTGAGAAGAAGCAGGATCTCTCCGAGAAACAGGAGAAAAAGAAGAAGAAAGAGAGAGATCGCTATCGGATCCATGCAGGGGATTTCGGGTTATTCTTCTTTTGGTCCCTTCTCTCTCTTCTCAGACATATCCTTCACTGCACGTATCACCTGGGGAGCAAGGGATTCGGCGACGGTCGATACCACCTGGGCGACGGCACTTCCCTTGCGCAGGGAGATGACCTGAATCCCTTCTGCACCCTGCAGGTTCCTGTGCACGACAACCAGGGCCACGGGCGTGATCCCACCACCACCGCCGGTACCGGACCCTTCTCCTCCTTCTCCGGCCTTTCCCTTTCCTCCACCGGTGGCAGCACCAAATCCGAATCCATATTCAACAATCGGAATAACCGTTTTATCGTCGATATCAATAGCTTTCCCCACAACGTGTGACGGGGAGAGGAGCCTGTCCAGTTCATCTGAAGTGGCCTTGAGCAGATCGTCTCCGTTCATCATCATCAACCGATCCAAGATACTATCGGTAATCATATAATACCATCCTCTAAAAACCTCAATCGATCGGGAGATCATACCAGCAATACCTTCAGGGAGAGAGAATGGAAGAGAATGGATCGTCCGAAAAGGACCTGCTCCTGTATGATGTCGACTGGAACGAGGTATGGAGGGAGCGGATGAGGCTGCACAGTTCGTCTGCCAGCTTTACCGACAGCCTTCATCTCTGGAAAGATGAGGATAATGCCAGGAGATATGAAAAGACCGCACGGAAGGGTTATGGAAAGCGGATCAGGGATACGCTGGAAGGGTTGAGCATCACTTCAAAAACAAGGGTGCTGGATATCGGTTCCGGGCCGGGAACGATTGCAATCCCGCTGGCGAAGCGGGTGGGAGAGATCACGGCGGTCGAGCCTGCCGCCGGGATGGTAAATGTCTTGAAGGAGAGGATCCAGGAAGAGGGAGTAAAAAATATCAGGATAGTGCAATTGGGCTGGGAAGATGTCGATATAGAACGCGATCTCGAAGGCGCGTACGATATTGTGATCGCATCCCTCTCCCTGAACATGATGGATATGAGGGAGGCCGCGAGGAAGATGACTGCTGTCTGTTCTGGAACCGTGAATCTCTACTGGTTTGCGGATATGCCATTCTGGGAGAGGAATTATTACGAGGTCTGGCCTGAGATGCATGGGAACAGGTATCATCCCGGTCCGAAGGTAGACTGCCTTTTTATGCTTCTCTGCCAGATGGGCATCTACCCGGACGTCACGATGATGCCGCTTGATAAGGAGTACCGTTTCTCCCGGCCGGAAGAGATGTTCGACCATTTCCGCACCCGGTTCGGGGTGACGACTGATCACCAGGAGGATGTGATGAGGAGGCACCTGCTTGCGAAGGCGAGGCGGGAGGACGGTATGTACATTCTGTCAGGAGAGACTATCTATGCCAGGCTATCGTGGAAGGCCGTTGGATAAAGGTAATCACCATCCGATATACAGGCTCTTTGTCCTTGTATACGAATAGAAGGCGTCGATACCATTCTCCCTCCCAATCCCGCTCTCTTTCACACCGCCAAAAGGCAGTTCAGGGGGGACGACCAGGTGGCGGTTCACCCATACAAGGCCTGCCTGCACGCTGGAGAAGAACTCTTTTACGATGGAGAGATCGCGTGTCCATATGGATGCGCCAAGCCCGTAATTCGTATCATTGGCATGGCGTATAGCGGAATCAAGGTCTGGAAAACTGACTACCGGGAGTACTGGCCCAAAGACCTCTTTTCGAAGGAGAACGCAATCAGGGGTAGGCTCCCTGACAATGGTTGGGGCATAATAATGACCCCGGTCATATTCCGGCCCGGAGAGCGAATAACCGCCAGAAATGATCTCCCCCTGGCATTCTGACCGAACCACCTCCATGAGTTGCATGATTCGCTCCTTTGGAAGAGCGCCACAGAGCGGCCCCATATCGACTCCCTGGAAAAGCCCGTTTCCTACACGAAGCCCTTCGACCGCCTTTGCCAGTCGCTCCGTGAACTCTCCCGCAATCTCCTGGTGGACATAGAGCCTCTTTACCGCGGTACAGGTCTGCCCGGCATTGTAAAAACGACCCCTGACGGCTCCGGCAACGGCCTTCTCGATATCGGCATCCTTCCAGACGACCATGGGATCGGATCCGCCGAGTTCGAGGCTCAACTCCTTGAGATGGTCAGAGGCCAGTCCCCGGATGACACGTCCGGTATCCGTGTCCCCGGTAAATGAGATCTTCCTGATTGCCGGGTGCCTCACCATCTCCCCGCCGACTTCCTCTCCCCTGCCGGTCACGATATTCAGTACTCCGGGAGGAAGACCCGCCGCCTCCAGGATCTCTGCCAGCAAGAGATTCGTGAGGGGGGTAAGGGAGGCGGGTTTGAAGACCAGGGTATTTCCTGCAAGCAGGGCAGGCGCGATCTTCCAGCCCATGATAATGGCAGGCATGTTCCAGGGAATGATGGCCCCGCAGACGCCAAGCGGTTCCCTGGTGACAATAGCGTCCCCCGCCCGACCCAGGTTGATAAGATCCCCTGACATTGCGCCGGATATTCCATTGAAATATTCCAGGATATTTGCAAACCCCCTGACTTCATCAATTGCCTCGGTCAGGGGTTTTCCCTGCTCGGCAGTGAGAAGACGGGAAAGTTCGTCGACTCTCTGCCTGACGAGAGCGGCTCCTTTCGAAAGGATCATCCCCCGTTCGCGGACCGTCCGTGATGCCCAAGAATGGAATGCCGTCTCCGCCTCATTGACGGCGAGATCCACGTCACTTTTCTCTCCCCGTGGAACACGGTCGATCTCCTCGCCGGTAGCGGGATTTGTAACCGGGATCCATCTCCCGCTCACCGACTGCAGCTCCCTGCCTCCGATCCTCATCTCCATGAAGGAGGATAAGCAGGTATTCCACTTAACCGCTGCGGGATGGATCAAAAAGAGAAAAAATGTGAGAATAAAAAATTACAATGCCTTTCGCCAGAGGAGGAGAGCGGCCGCCCCAATTGCCACCAGTGCCATGACAGGAATGGTCCCCGCCTCTGTCGGGGCCGTGGTGGGAACAGGGGAAAAGATTGCACTCACAGGGGTATCCTGACCTCCCGATACCTGGACAGTGCTCTGCCAGTCCTCGTAGCCACCGAGTTTCATGAGGAGAACATGCGATCCTGGTGCGACATTGTGGATTGTCTGGGGGGAGTACCCCTGGAAAACATTATCCAGGTACACTTCGGCGCCCGTTGGGGAGGAACTGATCGTGATCGTTCCCGTGGAGGGTGGCTGTGGATTGGGGTTTAGGGAAGCAGAAACCTGTGTCGTCTGGCCTGCAGCGACGCTCACGGTCGTCTTGTAATCCTGGTATCCCAGAAGGGAGAGCTCGAGATTATGCGAGCCTGGCTGGACGCTGATGATGTAGAACGGGTTTGCAGAGAGTGTCTTTCCCTGGTAGGTGCCGTCGAGATAGATGGCAGCTCCGGAAGGAGTTGAGCTGACCGAGATGGACCCGGTACTCGGAGCCGTTGTGAGGACAGGGGATATGCTCGTCGTCTGTCCGGAGTAAATTGTGACGGTCCCTGCCCATTCCTGGTAGCCTGATAACCTGAGGCTTACGGTGTGGCTCCCGGGAGCAAGGTTGCCAACGGTGGTCGGAGTGTGCCCGAAATAGTTGCCGTCCACATAGACCGCAGCCCCGGACGGGGATGAGGATACCTGGAGGTTGCCGGTCGTGCTCACGGGAGCCAGCACGGCATTAATGGTGGTTTCACGGTTTGCCGTGACCTGCGGTGATGCGTAGTACGGCTGGTAACCGGAGAGGTATATGGTCAGGGAATGGCTCCCGGCCGGGACCACCGGGAAAGAACATGGTGTGCTGTAACTGTCAGTCCCATCCAGTGTCGCCTTGGCCCCGGATGGCTGCGAAGTCACGTAGATGGATCCGGTCTGCTGCGTGGGAACCAGGTTGGCCTGGACATTGATCGTCTGGCCGGCTCCGGGATTTTCGTTGTATGTCCTGCTCCACGACTGGTAGCCGGGCAGGTAGACCGAGATGGTATGCGAGGGGGAACCGGTGACATAGACCGGGACTGTGACCGGTGTCTCGCCCACATGTTTCCCGTCAAAGGTCACATCGGCACCCCTGGGGACAGAATCTATGTGGAAATACCCCTCGTCGCCGCCAATGGGGGTCGGGGAGATGGTGATAACCGGGGAGAGCTCTGCAAATATCGGGATGGTCTGGCCTGCCTGAGGATTGCCGGGTATGGACTGTTCATATGGTTCGTACCCCTGCCTGGTGATGAGAAGCGTGTGACCCGGAGTTCCCGTGGAGGATACCTGCACAGTTACAGGAGTCACTCCCTTTTGTTCGCCATCGAAGGTGACGGTGGCGCCTGAGGGATCAGATGCTATCTGGTAATACCCTGATTCTCCACCGATCATCTGGTGTGCCGATCCAGAGCCAGAGAGAGCCATGACGAGGATCAGGAATACTATGAATATAAACCAACGAACTCTCATGTTTACACCTTTATTTTTAAGAAAAGAGATGGGAGGACCCGTATTTAAGAATATCGCATTTATATTCTTCGCGATACCGCGTACATGGCCAGTGCCAGGATACCGCCCATGAGAGCAGAGAGATGCGATCCGGCCTCACGAGGTGTTGGAGCCGCGCCCTGATCGAATATTGCATTGACAGTAGCAATCTCTCCCCCGGAGACCTGTATGGTCGATTGCCAGTCCCGGTATCCCCCCAGTTTCAGATGCACTTCATAAGAACCCGGTTCAAGGGAATTCACCCCGAGTGGCGTTATCCCTCTGTATGCGTTGTCGACAAAAACCTCTGCTCCGGAGGGCGAAGAGGTGATGGAGAGGCCTCCCAGGGTCGCCACCGGGTTTGGGACAAGTGTTATGGAGAGCTGCGTGTCCCCTGCTGCGGAGACCTGGACCGTTCCTGAATAGTCCTGGTAGCCTGTCCGGCCTATCTCGATGTTGTGAGCGCCGATTGCGATGTCGTGAAGAAAGAGATATCCATCTTGTGGCGTCTCTCCCCTGAATATTCCATCAACATAAACTGATGCGCCGGGAGGGTTGGTGGCGACACTGATCGTCCCGGTGCTGGAGAAGGGAGGATTCCTTACCAGGACCGGATCGAGTGTGGTGGTGGCTTCTGCCTGGACATTGCTGTATCCGGCCCACTCCTCGTATCCGGGGAGGCGAAGCTGCACGTAATGGTTACCCGCGACAAGGTTGCCGACGGTCGCAGGCGTTGAACCGTAATATATGCTGTCCACATATACCGAAGCGCCGGCTGGTTCGGAATTTATCGCCAGGTTTCCCGTTTTCTGCAGGGGTACAAGGTATGCAGATACTTCGGTACTCTTGCCACCATGGACAGTTATCGAGGAATAGTAGGTCTGGAATCCCGGTTTGGAGACGGTAATCTCGTGGCTGCCCATGGCTACATTGCGAAAGCTGCATGGAGTCACCTGGCTTGCCGATCTGTCCAGAGTTGCCGTCGCGGCATCCGGCGACGAGCTGACAGAGACTGAACCTGTCTGCTTGCTGACTACCATGTTCGCCCTCACATACACTGTCTGCCCGGGGCCAGGGGTGTAGGAATAGGTCTGAATCCAGGGGTCGTACCCCGGAGCCGTAACACTGATGGTATGTGACCCGGATGCGGTGGTACCGACAGGAATGGCAAGCGGGGTCTCACCGGTATAGGCGCCGTCAAAATAGATATCTGCTCCTCTTGGAACCGAATCAACGTGGAAATAGCCCG
>LKUF01000254.1 GCA_001412335.1 Methanolinea sp. SDB | reverse complement strand
GGGTGCAAGCGTGGGCACTTCGGAATCACCGATTGTAATACTCTCGATGTTGGCTCCGTTCTCTGCAAATGCCGTGCATATGATGTTGACCGCGGTCATGACGGCCCGCTGATCGGTCCCCGTGGTATCCAGCAGGATGTTTGCCGTGCTGGTTGTCACCCTCGTCAGCTCCCCGTTGATGATGGGAGGAAACGAGAGAACGTCTCCGTTGGTATCGACGATGAGGGGATACCGGGAATATGGCTCCACGAGGTGGGCATAGTCCCGTCCCTTGGGATGCTCCGTCAATATCTCCCTCATGGTCATCTCCCTGTCGAAATCGAGAGGGACGAATGACGTGTCGGGGTCCGCGGCCAGGTACCGGAACGGTGGCTTCACCGAGTCAAGGTCGTGGATGCCGATGGCAACCTTGCCCCGTCCTCGTCCCACTGCCCAGTGGAGGGCCTCCTGGAGCCCCATCAGGCTGACGATAGACTCCTCGTTGAATGAAACGTTCCTGATTACGGCAGAACCAAGGTACGGCCGTATGCCGGAGAGTCCGGGGTCGATCGAGAAAGACATGCCTGACGGTTGGACCCTGTACTCCGGCAGGCCGGTCTCTATTCCCAAAAACCCGCGCATGGCCCGTGCCACGCCCTCTGTCGAGAAGAGATCGGGGCGGTTGGCAAAGAACTCGATGTCGGCGTGATCCTCTTCGATTCGTTCTATATCGGCCCCAAACATGGGTATTTTGGACAATATGGTGTCACGGTCCGATCCGACCAGTTCCTCCAGGTATGCGTATGGCAGGCTGATTACCGGCATCCGCTCACCCCACCTCTCTCTGGATATCGCAGATGGGGCTCTCCCTGACCCACTCGATATCGCTCCGGTAGAGCTGCCGCAGGTCCTTCAACCCTATCTTCAGCATCGCGAGGCGGGAGACCCCGAGGCCCCACGCAAGGACAGGGTGGGAGAGGCCGTTTGCCGCACAGACTTCCTCCCGGAAGATGCCTGCGCCACCAAGCTCCACCCACCCGAGACCATCGACCCACACCTCGGGCTCGACGGAGGGCTCGGTATAGGGGAAGTAGCCGGGCCTGAACCGCACGTCCTCGAATCCCATCTGCACGTAAAATTCCCGTAAGAACCCGAGCAGGTGACGGAAGTTCACATCCCGGTCCATGACCACCCCCTCGAGCTGCTCGAACTCGGGGAGGTGGGTGGGATCGATCGCCTCCCTCCGGTACACCCTGCCGATCGAGAAGGCCTTGACAGGGGGGGTTGGGTTGTCGTGCAGGTACCTGATGGTGAGACCGGTCGTGTGGGTCCGGAGGACACACTGTCTGGCCCTGGCAGTGCTCCACTCCCCACCCCACCCGGTGGAGGACGTCTCCCCTCCGTGTTCGTGGATCTCCTTTACCGACTCCCACCCCGGGGGGAGGTCGCTCTCGCAGTCAAGGAAGAAGGTGTCCTGCATCTCCCGTGCCGGATGGTCCTGGGGCTGGAAGAGGGCATCGAAGTTCCAGTACGAACTCTGCACGATATCGCCATAGATCTCGACAAAACCCATATCCAGGAGAACCTGGCGCATTTCGTTGAGAAGCCGCTGGTATGGATGGATCTTTCCGGGGTATACCCGTCGGGGGGGCGTCTTCACGCTGAACCTGCGCAGGCGGAGATCTCTCCATTCTCCCGAGACTATCTTTTCTGCAGAGAGTCTTCCGGTCTCCTCGGAGAGATCGAGGCCTCCCGCGACCACCTTCTCACCAGCAGGCGTGAGCAGGATCGTGTGGGTGACCGATTCTTCTTCACGGACAAGTCCGC
Organism: Methanolinea sp. SDB; assembly: GCA_001412335.1. Classification (GTDB taxonomy): domain Archaea; phylum Halobacteriota; class Methanomicrobia; order Methanomicrobiales; family Methanospirillaceae; genus SD8. Next base: position 1,571 of record LKUF01000254.1, on the reverse strand, counting down.
GCCTGAGGAGCTGGCGGATGCCCTCGCCCTCGGAGCCAGGATTCACGAGTGCTTCCTCGTCCGGTCCCCCTGGAGCATGGCCGGTCTTTATGACTTTGCCGTCCCTGATCTCCACCCAGCCTTTCTTTTTCATCCAGCCGATAGCGATACGGGCAAGAGGGTGCTTTTGGAGTTCCTTCATGCCGATCGAGTCACCGAAGGAGTCGTAGACCTGGCGTTCAGGAAGTCCGTCTTTCCTGTATTTTTCTCCTTCCCCGGTGAAGTGATACGAGACCGAGACATTCCTCTCAATGCGGACAAGCCCCCTGTCGCTGCACAGGTGTGCGTACTGTACCACCGACTCCTCGGTTGTATCCATGATCCCTGCCAGGATGGAAGGATCAGCGGATTTCAGGGGCCCCAGTGCAAGGAGCAGCCTCTTTTCATTCAGCGTCAGTTCCATTTCCTCATTTCCCTATCATGTTTCCAAATTATCGTCTATATTCGGCCACCCGGGATCTGCCCGGCAGGACTCTGTCTCCCCACCCGCACCCTCCAGGGTTGACGGTCCGTATGCCCTGCATGCAGGGCCGGTTCACAGGCCGGAAGATCTCTGCAGCCACTCTCTCACGGATAGTGCCGATCATGAGAAACACCTTTCGGTAAACTCCAGGACTTTACATTACAGGGGAGCCGGCAAAAAAGCAGGCCCCCTATCGAAAGAAACAGAAAAAGTCCACTATCATTGAATTCCCATAACAGGGAGAGGGTGATGCAGACATTCGTGTTTACCTCATTATTTGAGCGTTTTGGCGGTATTTATTCATTTCTGATCAGATCGGGCCTGCAGTCTCCGGTTTTTTGCCGCATCCAGGCTCACAGGCTCACCAGGTGCTCCACTGCATCCATCCTCCCGCGGAAATCCCGCAGGAATTCCAGTACCCGCTCTGCAGTCTCCTTCTTGCACTGCCCGCACATCATCTCCCCGGAGAGGCACCTGTTCCGGATCTCGTCGAGCTCGGAATCGTCCTCGACCATGTGGAAGAGGTTCAAGAGGAAGAGCGGGCATTTATCCGGTTCTCCGCCCAGTTGCTTCTGCTCTGCAAGAGTCGCCCTTCCGCCCGTGAAGGCAGCCATGATCTTCTTTTTCACGGCCTCATCCGATTCCTGGAATGTGATGATGCTCTCCGGAATACTGGATGACATCTTGCCTCCCTGGAGACCGGGGATAAACCGGTGGTAGGTCGATGAGGGCGTGAAAAACCCGAACCCTCCATGGGAAAGTTCTATCTCGCGGGCGATCGCGGAGACATCGCTGCATGTGGAGCCCGGAATGTCCACGTGGCCCTCGTACTTTTTCGAACCGGGAAACGCCCTGTGCACGTCTTCGAGGGCTTTTGCCGGTGCATTCTTGGACCGGACACTGATATAGCCGTCCCTCTCCTCTACGGTGAACATACGGAGCTTGTGTGCAACTCCCCTCGTGAGCCGTATGTGGGGATCCTGGTCAATGCCGACAGGGACGACGGTTGGTGCAGGCTCGCTGTCCACCTGCGGATAGAGGATATCGGCAACCTGCGTGATGACGCTCA
>LKUF01000253.1 GCA_001412335.1 Methanolinea sp. SDB | reverse complement strand
GAGGCAGCGGGATGAGGTTCATCTCCATAACCATCCAGGGGACGTCTCATTTGTGCATTTCAACCCGTGAGGCAGCGAGATGAGGTTCATCTCCGGAAACGATCCAGGGATGTCTCATTTGTGATATCATATGAAACCAATCCAGAGAAGTCTCTGGATAAAAAAATTCCGCAGTGTAGAAGGCAGTAGCTATAATACCCTGCTGAAAGAATCCTCCCTGAAAGGGGGCCCTGAAGAGATGAATGCCTCACTCCGATCAGAAATAGAAAAACTAACCGCCATAGCAACCGAAAAAGGCGTAGAGGCCAGGACAATTCCCGCACGCGAGGTGGTCGTCGCCGACTGGGTACGGTTCAAGTGCCGGTACGGGTGCAAGGGATATGCCAAGCACTTCTCCTGCCCGCCATACGCCCCGACCCCTGCAGAGACACGGGCCATGGTGAACGAATACCAGAACGGCCTCCTGCTCCGCTTCGAGGGCGTGCCTGGCCACGAACCGTTCGGACCCGACGACATCCCCGAAGACTTCCATGGCTTCTACACGGACCTCATCCTCTGGGTGAACCAGACGGTGCACCTTCTCGAAAAGACTGCATTTTACGACGGCTTCTACAAGGCCTTCGGCTTTGGCGGATACCCCTGCATATACTGCGAGGACTGCGTGGCAGAGGAGTCGGAAGGACCGGTGGACGAGAGCATGAGAAGAACCTGCCGGCACATGGATCTCGTCAGGCCGAGCATGGAGGCGGCAGGCATGGACGTCTTTGCAACCGCCGGCAAAGTGGGATGGGAACTTCATACCATCCCCTGCAGGGACCTCGAGTACGGAAAGGTCATACATAGCAACATAACCTCGTTCGGGCTGGTCCTGCTGGAATGATGCCATATCTTCCACCACCACATACTTAATATGAGGTCATCTCATATTCTCGGTATACGGGGCTCATTATCACGCCCTGGAATTTACAAGGAGATACATCATATGCCGGAATTTGGAACAGCATTCAGTGGAATGAAGGCCGAACGGAAACTGACCCACAGCGAGCTCGTGCGGGCAATCAGGTTCATGATCGCCGCCGAGTACGAAGCGGTCCAGATCTATGTCCAGCTCGCAGAGTCCATCGACAACCAGCTGGCAAAAGAGGTTTTGATGGACATCGCGGACGAGGAAAAGGTCCATGCAGGTGAATTTTTGAGACTGCTCCATGAACTCGATCCCGAGGAAGAGAAGTTCTATGCAGAGGGGAAAGAGGAAGTCGAAGAAGAGATCGCCAAGATGAAGAAATAATCAGCAATCAAAAAAAACTCTCAACCCTTCCTTTTATTTGGGGGTGCGTGCACTCCTCATCGTGCGTTGGCCCTGGTAACAGGCACGAAAAAATCCGGTTCAATTGTCCAACAACTGACTGTTTTCAGCCGCAAAATCAGCTCCGACGCAAATCGAGCCAGGGGACCGTGATATCAGGCCCGTCCCCCAAAATCGAGAGAATCTCCAAAAACAATCCCGCCCCCCAGCAATACACCAGGTATTATTCTTCCATTCCCGGTCCGGAGACCAGCCGCCCGAGCAGTACGCCAGCCGCCGCCTTGTCGAGCGGGACATTGTCGTTTCCGCACTTGGGTGAATAGATACAGGACGGGCATCCCTCGCTGCAGGGGCAGTCCCTGACAAGTGCGTGAGTCATGGACACTATCCGGGAAAAGACCTCGTAGGCCTTCTCTGAAAGACCTATTCCCCCCTCGTACCCGTCATACACGAACACGACCGGCTGCTGGTCCTCCCCGAAACGGGACACGGACAACCCCCCGATATCCCACCGGTCACACATGACGTGGAAGGGCATCATGGCGATGAACGCATGCTCGATTCCGTGCAGTCCGCCGTCGAAGTCAAGCCCCCTCGCTCGTACAATCCCTTCCGCTTCGGTGGGTACATGGAACCAGAGGGCTTTTGTACAGAAAGTGAGCGGGGGAAGATCGAGAGCCTCGACGCCAAGGACAGTGTCGTATTTCATGATTTTATACCCGGTATACTGCTCGGTCACCTCCACGTCTCCGAAAAAGAGGGGGACATCCTGGACTTTTTTCGAGGTGCAGGTATCAATGACCCGGATATCGACCGATTTGAGGGGTTTTGTATAGTAATCGACCTCTATCTCCCGCACCCGTATCAGGTGCCGGGCGAGATCCATCTCGTCGACGAGATACTGCTCTCCCTGGTGAAGCATCACCGCTCCCGGGTGCGCCTCCCGGTACGCCTGTGAGCGGTCCATCGTCTCGAGCGTCTCTCCCCGGCAGACCACCCTGAATGAATCGTCAGAAATATTCTCAAGGCCCACGATGTCGGCGGCTCTCCGGTGGCCCGAGTATACCCACCCTTTCCGGGTCGCTGACAGCATTTTCTGTTCCGCCTGGGCCTCCACGAGTTCGGGCAGGCGGTCCCCGAACCATCTTCTGTCCCGTTCCGGATCGACCGGCAGTTCGGATGCGGCGCAGAGCGCCTGCCCGGAGAGGATGTAAGGGTTGTCCAGGTCGATGACGGCATGTTCGTGCGATCCCCCGAAGAATGCCGCAGGGTGTTTCATGAAATACTGGTCGAGGGGATCGGGCCGGGCGATCAGGAAGCAGAACGAGTCCTGCCAGGATCTCCCGGCACGACCTGCCTGCTGCCACGAGGCCATCATGGTCCCGGGATACCCCGAGAGGATGACCCCGTCGAGGGAGCCGATGTCTATCCCCACTTCGAGTGCATT
>LKUF01000252.1 GCA_001412335.1 Methanolinea sp. SDB | reverse complement strand
TTATGTGCCATCCCGATGGTATTGACCGGGATTATCTCTAGACCCTCTCGGTAAATGCGATGGAACCCGATATCCGTGTTATCCTGATCTTGACCTTCTGGCCCGGTTTTCCGCCCTTGACATACATGATATAACGGCCGATGCGGGCAACACCGTCACCTCTCCTGCTCACGGACTGGATATCGACCTCCATCACCGCACCCTCGGAGAGCTCTTCTGATACGGGTTCTGTCCGGGCCTTCCTCTTCCTGACCGGCCGATGACCGCCGCATGCATCGCACCTGAGCAGAAGAACCCGGTCGTCTTTCACGAGCCGGGTATCCGGTTTTCCGCATTCCGAACAGATGACATAGTCATCCACGTAACTCTTGACCAGGTTGTTGATGAGCGTGTTCTCGAATTTTCCGTTGAATATCGCCCTGTTTCCGTCGATCTTTCCTGCAGTTCCCAGTTCTCCGAGAAGAAACTTCATGAAGTGATCCCTGTCTCTCCGCAGTGTATCGGCGGTTTCACAGAAATTTTCAAAGACCGTGGTTTTGCCTTCTATGTAGGTCCTGGCTTCCGGTACCGTGAACCGTCCCACCGATTCAGTCGGCTCGGTAACCTGCTCGTACGCCTTCTTCAAAAGGGCCTCGTAAGGGTCAGACATGAGTATATATTTGTATTGCCGGGTTAAAAGCTGCCACCCCCCGGCAGTTCACGGATGTTTTTTTTAGTCAGGGACAAGACATTTCCCCATGCTGTCCGCTGATGACCTGGACCTGATCAGAAAGAGACTCCAACGTGAGCCCACGGATGTGGAGGTTGCCTGTTTTGAGAATCTGTGGAGCGAACATTGCAGTTACCGTTCCACGAAGAACCTCCTGAAAACACTCCCGACATCAGGCCCGGATGTGATCCTCGGGCCGGGCGACGATGCGGCAATCGTCCGGTTCAATGATCACCTTGCCCTCGCGGTAAGCATGGAAAGCCACAATCATCCCAGTTATGTCGATCCGCACGACGGCGCGGCAACCGGTGTCGGTGGAATCGTGAGGGATGTGCTCTCCATGGGTGCAAGGCCTATCGCATTGATGGACCCGCTCTATTTCGGCTCCCTTGAGAGGGAGAAGAACAGGTACCTGTTTGAGCACGTGGTGGAGGGAATAGGCGGATATGGCAACTGCATCGGTGTTCCTGTCGTCCGGGGGGACCTGGTATTTGATGAGGGGTACAACGGAAATCCCCTGGTCAACGTGGTCTGCGTGGGAATCGTCCGGCCAGATTCCTATATCACCGCACGGGTGAAGAGACCGGGAAATCACCTCGTCCTTGTCGGCGCCTCGACAGGAAGGGATGGGCTTGGAGGTGCATCGTTCGCCTCGCGGGATCTCTCGGAGGATTCGGAGTCTTCGGACAGGCCAAGCGTGCAGATCGGCGACCCTTTCACCGAGAAGCTGCTCATCGAGGCAATACTCGAGATGGCGGCTACCGGGAAAGTCGTATCATGCCGCGACCTGGGAGCGGCGGGTCTCGCCGGCGCTTCGAGCGAGATGTGCAGCACATTCGGGGGGCTGATCCATGCAGACCGTGTACACCAGCGGGAAGGGAACATGCACCCGGTCGAGATAATGCTGGCCGAATCCCAGGAGAGGATGCTGCTTGAGGTGGATCCAGGGGATGTCGCGCTTATCGGAAAGATCTCGGAGAGATATGACCTCCCCTGGAGTGATATCGGAGAGGTCATCGGGGAACCCAGTTACCGGGTAACATTCCATGGGAGGGTAGTCTGTGACCTCCCTATCGACTTCCTCTGCGACCAGGCCCCCCTGTGTGAGTGGAAAAAGGAGCCCTATTCGCTGGAAAGGCCGTTTGCCAGGCCTTCGACGGGCATCAGGGATCTGGCGTTGCGTGTGCTTTCGCATCCAGAGGTCGCGGACAAATCATGGGTGTACGAGCAGTATGACCATGACGTCCAGATCAGGACCCTTTCCATCGGGAGAGACTCCGGGCTGCTTCGCCTTGACGGAGAGACTCTTGCCCTGTCCTGCGGCTGTAATCCCCGGCATATCAATCTCTCGCCGTACATGGGGACGGCAAATACAGTGCTTGAGAATGCCTGCAACCTTGCCTGTGTCGGGGCAACACCGCTCTGCATCGTAAACTGCCTCAACTTTGCAAGCCCGCTTCATCCCGATATCTACTGGCAACTGGAACAGTCTGTGCTCGGAATGGGAGACATGGCCAGAAAACTCCAGACGCCGGTCGTGGGAGGGAATGTCTCACTCTACAACGAGAGCGACGAGATGGGAACCCAGATCAAACCGACACCCTCCATCGGCATGATTGGAAAGGGGACACGGTACAGCATCCCGGTGCCGAAAGACGGGTCTGTACTTGCACTCCTTGGAGAGACCGGTGGACATTTCGGCGGTTCTGTGCTCGACGCCCTGACTTCCTGCGGCGGACCGGTTCCTCCGGAAGGAGAGATCAAAAATCTCGCCAGAATAAGGGGACTGCTCACAGAAAATCCTGCAATCTATGCCACCGACCTGTCCCAGGGCGGCCTGCTTGCAGCTCTTGCCACCCTCGGGATTGGTGCCGATATTACGCTTGACGGTGACATTCTCGTGCAGCTCTTTTCAGAGACCTATGGGCGGTTCCTGCTGGCATCTGATGATGAATCCGCCTTCCGGGGGCTTCCCTGCCGGATCATCGGTACATGTGGGGGTGACGGACTCGATATTACGTGCGGCTCCGAAACCTTCGGGATCGCATCGGATGAGGTCTCATACGCATTGTCGTCCCTTTCCAGGACCATGCGCTCCTGGTAAAAAACGGTATGA
>LKUF01000251.1 GCA_001412335.1 Methanolinea sp. SDB | reverse complement strand
CCCCGGGTCGAGGGCGAAAAGCCTCGCGGTATTTTCGGCGGCGGCGGCGTGGCATCGCACATGAGGGTGTGGGGGCGGATATCCCCCCACAAAATGTATCCGGTTCATCAATCTTATCCACACCAGGGAGAAAAGAGCCAAAAAAGGCGTGCCGGAATGAAAACGCCGCAGTAAAAAAACGGTAAATTATTGGATATCAAGCCCGTATTTTTCTGCAATCCCGAGAAATGCCTCTGCCAGGTGGTCGGACTGGGCGGCAGAGAGGCCGTAGGTGTTGAACTTCCATACTTTCGTCGCACCAGGGATAATGCCCGCGATACCGCGAGCCTTGAGTTCGCTTGCGAAGAAGAATCCCTTCTTTTTATGGGTATTTGCGACCTTGTCGAAGGATTGTATCGTGTCGACCCGGGTCAGGGTATGATTCCTGGGCATCTCGCTCCGTACCCTGGTTCCCACAATGCGTTCCAGGGATTCGACCACCTTTCGTCCCCGGGTCAGGTGTTCGTCCCAGTGTTTTACCCTCCCCCGGACGTGGGGAAAGGATGCCATCATCCCGACAAGTGTCACTCCCATCAGGGTGCACCCCATCATCTCGACCTCCTTAATCCCGAATGTCCTGCCGGTCAGGTCGGTCCGGGCTTCTGTGGTACGGAAGACCTCGGTTGCCCTCTCGGCCGTCGCCGCAAGCATGCCCGACGGGGCCGGTGCTGCCATGCTCTTGTGGCCGGAGCCAACCACGAAATCTGCTCCCATCCCTTTCCCGTCAACCTCCATGATACCCACGGTATAGGCGCCGTTGTATACCACCGGGATATCGTACTGGCGGGCGACGCGGATGATCCCCCTGACATCATGCTCGTTTCCGTACTGGTAGTCGAAATGGTCGAGGAAGAGGAGGACGGGAGGCCTGCAAAACTCGCGGGAGACCGCCTCGATCGTCTCTGCTGCAGAATCGGCGGTGATGATCTTCCGGTCATCCGCAGGGATCTCGCGGATTATTCCTCCGTTATTCTCGACTGCCAGGACCTCCGTGTAATGGGAGAGTGCCGTGATAAGGACCGGGTCTTTCTTCTGCACGTATGTCCCGGCAACCGCCTGGAACCCCCGCCGTGCACCAGGAACGACCCGTGCTTCATCCATGTTCACAAAAGCAGCGAGATCCTTGTGGAACTGCTGGATTGGGGGCTTTTGTATGAAGTCGAGACGGAACGGTTTCCTGCAGTGGTCACAGACAGAGTAGCCGTCGCCGTAGGCGATGACCGCCTTCATCGCGTCGGCGGTCAGCCTTCCTCCGACCTGGATGGGATCGATATTGATACAGGACTCGTCCACGTCACGTACATCTATCTCTGCCGTGCACTTCACCCGATCAGCTCCTTTCTGAGGGTTTTGATATTCCCCTCTAGCGACCGGAGCATCGCGTCCGCCGCCTCCTTCTCGTCGTCATCCAGCCTGTGTTGTGGAGCGGTATCCCGAAGCATCATCCTGATATCGGTCAGGGTGAACAGGGCCTCGAATACCGTGTCAACGGCCCGTTTTGACACCAAATCACCATATCAGTATGGTGGCCAGACTATAAGATAGCTTATCGGAAGGATGGACTGGTATGCGAAGAAGCAGGAGATACGATCTTTTCAGGATGTTGTGGGTGAAGGCCGCTGGAGGAGCCGTTCATCTCCTCCGAAAACTATCGTGATTGAGGCCCTATCCTTTCCCGGAAAGGCCTGGATTTAGGCAAATCATGACGGTCAACCATTGTCCAGGCCTGGAAGGGGAAGAATCGGGGATATCTAAAAAACAGGAATAAAACCAGGGAAAAGTGCAGCAGGGCCGTATCTGTGACGGCCTCTTACTTCTTCTCCTTCTGTTCCTTCTTTCGCGCTTCGATCATCTTGTCGATCTTCCTGATCGACACGCAGTTGATCACTGCGTCGCCGCCGAAGAAGTAGCGCTTGATCACAAGGCCAAGCACCTCTACAACATCGCCTTTCCTTATCTTCTCCTGGGGGCTGGTGAACATCTTCACCGAGATCTCCCCGCTCCTGTCGGCCACGACATACTGCGGCCTGTTCAGGAACTGGAAGTAGACTCTCTCAACCACGCCCTCGATCCGGACGGGGTCTCCGATCATGCCCAGGTTGATTAGCCGTATCCTGACGGTCTTTGCTTCCTTCGCATACACCGGTTCAAGCTCGGCATACTGTGACTGGGAGAGATAATTCAGACCCATCGGTATGACCAGGAGGAGAATCAGGGTCGGTATACCCCAGTAGAGAATAGAATAATCTCCACTCAGGAAAACAGCAACACCTAAAAGAATTGCGAAGATTATGACCACCGCAACCGCGATGATCGATATCTTCACGTTTGTCTCTCTTATTTTCATCCGGTCCCGACTTACTTGAGTGCGGCAATCT
>LKUF01000250.1 GCA_001412335.1 Methanolinea sp. SDB | reverse complement strand
AAGTCTTCATCGATTAAGAAAAGCCTGGTAGATTTCCTTGCCCACTCCCGGGAACTGAAACTCTACACCTCGCCTGATGCCAGGCTCGTCTCGAAGCCGGGTGAACCCGAGAACGAGTTTCTCCTTCGGGCCCGTCTTGTCATGCGGGAGAAGAGGGACGCAGAGGTGGACGATCTCCGGAAGAAACACGAGGACAAGGTTGATAATCTGGAAGAGCGTCTCCGGAAGGCCGGGATGAAAGCAGACAAAAAGGTAGAGGATGCCGAGGCAAGAAAAAGGGAGACATTGATCTCTGCCGGGGAGTCGGTCCTCGGTGCCCTGCTTGGACGGAAGAGTAGCCGGTCCGTGTCGACTGCGGCAGGCAAGTACCGGCAGAGCCGTTCTGCGACCATGACCGCACGGGAAGCAGAAGAGACTGTCCGCGCCCTCGAAGAAGATATAAAAGAACTGAAGGAAGAATTCGAGGACGAAGCGGCAGAGATCAGGGCCCGCTGGGAGAGTGCTGCGAACGAGATCGGGAATATAGCGATAAAACCCACAAAGACCGGGATCAGTGTTACATCATTCCTCCTCTGCTGGGTGCCCAGGTGGACCGTGATCGTGAGCGATGGCACGGGTACAACGAAAGCAGAACGGATCGATGCATCAGGGCACGTTCCGGTATGAAGGGGTATACGCCCCGGATCTCTTTTCGTATCCTGCATACCAGTTCAAGAGTGACCATGCAAAAATTATTGGATTGTCTCGCTCATTCTAGAACCTGGTTGAAATGCAAATCCGGATATCCTATACTGCCTGCTTCCTGTCTTTCCTTTTTTTGTGTCTGCTGACACCGATCTACTCACAGGTATCGGCAGACGACCCCGTTGTACATGATGAGGCAGAAGAGATCCGGGATCTGCCTGATCATGATGAAATGAAGCAATTTTTTGACGAGGCAGTCCCGACACAGCTCCAGGCATACCTAATCCCAGGTGCTACAGTGGTCGTGGTCAGAGATGGAGCTTTAGTCTTTGCAAAAGGGTACGGCTATTCTGATATCGGGACGGGTAAACCGGTATTGGCCGAAGAAACCCTTTTCCGGATTGGATCGGTATCAAAACTCCTTCTCTGGACTGCCGTGCTGCAGCTCGAAGAGGAAGGAAATCTGGACCTTGACGTGGACATCAACCAGTACCTGGAAGGCGTTACCATCCCGGACACCTACCCTGGCAATCCGGTTACACTGCGGCACCTCATCTCTCATTCGGCCGGTTTCGAGGAGAGAAGGATAGGAATTCTTGCAAGAGACGAATCCGGGCTTATACCCTCTGAACAATACCTATCAGAGAACATGCCGGAACGGGTGTACCCGCCGGGGACGGTCTCTGCCTACTCCAATTATGGAGCGGCGCTGGCAGGAAAGGTAGTGGAAGATGTATCAGGAATGCCGTTTGCGGAATATGCCCGAATACGGATATTTGAACCGCTCGGGATGAATAACAGTTCGTTCCAGCAACCGCTGCCACCCGCCCTGATGAAACGGGTGGCAACAGGGTTTGGCTATGAGAACGGCGTCCTGCAATCAGGAACATTTGAATATATGCAGATGGCCCCCTCCGGTGCGATGAGTACGACGGGTGTGGACATGGGGGCATTCATGATAATGCTGCAAAAAAAAGGCAGCTACAACAATATACAGGTTATAGAACCGAAAAGCGCCGAAAGGATGCATAACCGCCTCTTTTCACATCACCCAGAGATTTCCGGATGGACGTATGGATTCATGGAGAAGGAGATTCATGGTGAACGGATCCTGTGGCACGGCGGTGATACGCTCTATTTCCATAGCGTGATCGTGCTTATCCCGCAAAAGGATATGGGTATCTTTGCTTCATACAACGGCGGCAGCGGCCTGGGCGCAGGAATCTCGCTTGTTGAGCGGTTCATTGGCCAGAATTCACCCCATCTCCCCCGGTTATGCAATAGTAACCTGCCAGCTACACCTGATTTTGCAGGGGTCTACCTGTCAACCCGGAGTACAAGGAGCACAATCGAGAAGATCATGCTGCTTTCGGACTCATCGACAGTTACCGTTTCCTTCCTCGTCGGGGGGTTGCTCTCGATTGACAGCGTCCCCTTCAAAAGGAGCGAAGACCTTCTGTTCTGCAATAGCGAATCCGGCAGGAAAGCCATCTTCAGGAGAGATACAGTCGGAGAGATACACTGGCTCTTCCTCGAGGACGATCCTGGTGTTGCATACGAGAAGGTCCCTCCCTGGAAATCGCCGTTCTCTCAAAAGATCGTGCTCATCGGGTGCGAGGGAGTATTTCTTGCAGTACTCCTGCTATGGGGAGGATTGATTCTTTGCAGTCGGATAACTACCGGGATACCTCTGCCAAGGAGGGAATTCAAACCGGCACACCTTCTCTTTGCCCTGGTATGCGGCATCAACCTCCTTTTCATGCTCTTCCTGTTCTCTCAGCTTGGCAGAACCGGTCAGATCTACGGAGTTTCATCCACTCTTCGTGCTATACTACTTTTTCCACTCCTGTCAGCAGTTCTTACGTTTGCCGGTTTCCTGATCTCGGCATTCAGTCTCTCCGATACCCGCTACAGCAATCGTGACCGGACCGAGTTTTTCATAATCTCACTGACAGGGCTGCTGTTTCTCATCTGGCTGTCATCCTGGAACCTGCTTGGCTGGAATTTCTGAATCACCTCTCACACCAATCAGTATATTTATGACTCTTCCATTGAAACAGGACCCCGATGAAGAGATCTTTTTGTAGCAGGAGCTGGGTCGTTGCCGTTTTCATCGTTGTCACCAGCCTTTTTCTCCTCTGTGGATGCATCGAAGAGCCTGTTGGTCAGGATGCCGTGTCGGGGACCGGGATTGTGATATACCAGGATATCGAGGGTGGATTCTATGGAATCCTGGCCGATGATGGAACACGTTACCTGCCCCTGAACCTGGAAGACGAGTACCAGATAGACGGGCTTTCGGTCCGCTTTTCAGGGACTCCACGGGAGGACCTGCTCACGGTTGCCCAGTGGGGCACGCCCATCGAACTCATCTCGATCCAGAAGAGTGGCAATGGACATGTGACGATAGAGGAGAGCAGGCGGATCGCAGAGGATTACGTGAAGGGCACAGACGAGTTCAGGCAGTATGGCGGCACGAACCTTCGCCTGACCGGGACAGAGACTCTCCCGTGCCCGTACTGCTGGCAGTTCACCTTCGGATATGACATGATCTCCCAAAAGGACCCCGATGTAATCGACCATGTTGTGACTGCAGTGACCGTAGAGGACGGAGAGGTGACAGAGGTAACCCGGTCAGCAGGCCTTCCGGCAGGCATCATGACCGTCGGAGAACTCGTTGCTGACCAGCTGTACGAGACTCCCGTAACCCTGATCGGGCGTGTATCTCTCCTCGGCCAGCTGAACTGCCCGTGTTTTCACCTCACTTCGGGCGGTGAATCTGTAGAGGTATGGTACGACCTGATGGTTGAGGACAACAGGACGGAATTGCCTGCAGTGAGCGTTGAAGGAATAGAGAACAGCGATATTGTGCGTGTCGAAGGAAAATGGAAAGAAAGCGGGACATACCGGAATAAAGGTGTTTTCTGGGCCGAAAATATCACGCCGTATCCCTGATCTTCCAGAACCAGTATTCACGGGGATATGGTTTAGCCATTTTTCTCCTTCAAGGTCTGTGTCACGGAACGGATCTCCACTTTTTTGCTCCAATGTGAATATCTCCAGAGGCTGAATCCATGTTCACGAGGTGACTCACGAGTTGCTGTGCCGGGAAAGGGCGCCATTCTGGCAGGGGAAATTCTCATCCTGCTCTTTGGGGACAGACCGGCTATGTGGCCTGGAAAGGAATCAATATCTGATAAGGTAAGGATAGGTG
>LKUF01000249.1 GCA_001412335.1 Methanolinea sp. SDB | reverse complement strand
ATATCTTCTCCCACGCACGAAGAGAGAACCATTATCGCAGGAAGGCATGAATTATTGTTGATGGAAAAGATTAATGCCGAAACGCTCCGGGATGCGGCGGAACTAATCGGGATCTCGGGGAAGGCCAGTCTCTGCGAGATTCAAGGCAGGTATTACGAGCAGATAAAGAAATGGCATCCCGATGTTTCGGAGCATGACCCAAAAGAGGCACACGAGATGACGATACGCCTGAAGGCCGCCTATGACTGCCTCTGCACCTACTGCATGAACTACCCGTTCTCGTTCCGGATAGACGATCTTGAAGCGAACCTTGAGCAGACACCTGCACAGTACTGGAAGAGACGTTTCGGTGACGATCCGATATGGGGATGATCACAGAATCTTCTCCCGCCCCTGACTTGATTGTGGTCATGATTGGAGAATGGTAATGTACCAGGAATTCCAAAACATGGGTGCCAAAAAGTGCGATATATTTTCCAGGATCGCTATTCTATCCCTGACAATATCCCATCCTGCTTTGCATCCGGCTGTACCTGGCTGGTATTTCCTGCAGGAGAGACTACTGATTTCCTGTTAATCCACAACTGGGAATGATGTTACGGTTCTGATCTGTCTGGTCGTGATGAACAACGGAAGTTGCCCTTCGGGACGACGATCTCGAACCGCACTCCCTCCCCGAAAACGCCTGACTCCGTGATCGTCATACCGGTAAGTGCAAGCACTTCCCTGACAAGGAAGAGGCCGAGCCCGGTATTTTTTCCATACCCGCGTTCAAAGATCAATGGTTTTTCTTCATCGGCAATCCCTGCACCGTCATCCTCGTATAAAACTGTTAGATGGTCATCTTCTTTCCGTGCAGAGACACGGATCCCGGTTACCGTTTCTCCATGGCGGATTGAATTGTCGATGAGGTTCTCGAAAACCTTCTCAAAGATTGGATCTGCAAATATCTCAATTCCGCCTGTATCGTCGATGATGGCGATCCCGGGAATGCGTGGGATCTTCGAGAGAATCGAGTGTATACTATGCCACACCGGTTCGTGGCTCCCGAGTCCTTCGTAGACCCTGGTGAATTCAATCTGTGAGCGGATCTGCACGGTCTTTTCTTCGATCTTCCCAATGAGTGCCTCCGTTTTGGGATGGTTCTCATCAGACTTCGCCAGTTCGAGAGTCCCGAGGATCACCATGAGGTTATTGAGAATATCATGGCGAGTGATTCCATAGAGCATGGTGAGCTGCTGGTAGGCCCTCTTCATCTCCAGGTCGGTCTTCTTCCGTGCCGTGACGTCCCGGCCGACATACACCATCCCGTATGGGGTCCCGTCCGCATTCCGGAGAACGTCCCCGTTGATCTCGAGGTCGTGACGCCTGCCGTCGCTGCCGATGAATGCATACTCGATCGGCCCCAGCTGCCGCTCGAACATCAGTCTCGTGTTCTCGATTGCCCGGGCAAGATCTTCCCGTGCAAAATAGAGAAATACCGGCGTTCCAATGGCCTCGCCGGCCGATGAGAAGCCGCCGAGGGTAATTCCATAATCATTGATATACGTGATCTCCCCGGATAGATTTGTCTTTACAACGAGATCCGGCACCGTGTTTACCAGGACCCTGTAGAGTTCCTCGCTCTCCTCGAGAGCGGTTTGCATGTGCCGGCGCCCGGTTATGTCATGGGCGATTCCCCGAAGCGCGACCATGTTCCCGTCGCCATCAAATACCTGTGACGAACGGATCTCGATGATACAATCGCGGCCGTCCCTGTGCAGTACAGGAACCTCGACCGTGAACAGGTCCATCCTCGAACCGGTATATCTTCCAAATTCCTGCACAACAAAGTCATGTGCCTCCCCGGGAACAAGCGTGAGAATGTGTTTTCCCGTGAGTTCATCCGGCTTATATCCGAGTATTGTCGTGACCTGGGGGCTGATATACTGGAAATGACCCCCCGGGTCAATCTCCCATATCATATCAGGCGAAGTCTCGATGAGTGCGCGGAACCATTCCTCCCTCTC
>LKUF01000248.1 GCA_001412335.1 Methanolinea sp. SDB | reverse complement strand
GGGGATGTCGTGGGTACTGTTGTTGTCGGTGGAGTGGTAGGCGAAGTTGTCGGGGATGTCGTGGGCACTGTTGTCGTCGGAGAAGTGGTAGGCTGGGAAGTGGGGGTTATTGTAGGAGTGGGAGCCCATGCTACGGTGAGTCCTACCTGTATTCCACCACCGGCGGAGAAGGTAGATGTCTGGTCTGCCCTGACGCCGTTGATATAGAACTCCACAGGGATTGTAACGGTACCTTCCTGGTACTCCTCCTCGGTGACCCAGGCGGAAATATGCGGGTAACTACCCACCGCGGTGGTGGTCACCTGGTCGCGGACGGTCGTGTAGACCACGGTCTCGATGACGGTCCCTTCCGGTGCAGGAACACCACCAATGTATACACTGCCGGAATAGGTACAGGGCAGGGGGGGCACTGCTGTAACGACACCCACGGTAAGCAGGAGCAACAGCGCTGTAAAAAGTATTTTTTTGTGTATCATGCTCTCCCCGTTCTTGTTCAGGAGCGGAATCAGGCACTGATTGCCGCAAGCTCCCATGGCGGGTTCTGTCCGTTCATGTACAGCCAGTATCCTTTCGTCGGATGCATCAACGTGTTGTAACTTGGCTCTGCATTGAAGATTCCGCTCTCGTAACTCTGAGTTGCCGCGTTGTACCCGATCGCCTGGGACCAGACCTTCATCGGTGCGATGTTCACCGAGAGGAGCGTCATCCTGGCACTGACAGACGTTGTGTCAGAGAACCCGATGGCGTTCCAGCCCTGGTAGACCCACTTGGTCGGAGGCAGGTCGGCGCCACCGGTCTTGTATGTCAGCGGGATATTCACGGGGCTTACCGAGTAGATCCAGATGCCGTCAAGCGGCTTTACCTGGCTTGACGCGGACATCGAATCCCACATGCCGGTCTCGGCATCGTAGAGGTATATCGAGCGTCCGCCGGTATCGACTCCGCCAAAGAGCACTCCGGCGGTGTTATGTCCATCCGCCAGCCTCTTTGGCGTGGAGATGAAGTTCCAGCCGGACTTCAGGTTGATCTCCGCTGTTCCCGGCGTGGGTGATACGGTCGGCGTCACGGTCGGCGTCGGGCCTGAACCCACGGTGACATAGCCGTTCTTTGTCACGGATGATGATCCTGCCGGACCGGTTACCGTGAGGGTCACGTCATATGTGCCGGGGTTCTGGTAGGTATAGGACGGGTGCTGGACCGTAGAGGTGCCGACACCGTCACCGAAGTTCCAGAGCCATGCTGTCGGGGGCAATCCCGATGAGAAGTCGGTGAACTGCACAGTCAGCGGTGCGGCTCCCGTCGTCGGCATTCCCGAGAAGTCGGCTATGGTCACGGTGTTGCTCTCAACCTTGAAGTTTAAGACCTTGACCTTGTCATCGATGTTCGGGTCAGCAAATCCGGTCAGGAGGGCATTCAATGCCTGCGTCCCGACGAGGCGGTCCGGGCCGTCGATGACGAAGAGCTTGCTCCAGCGGACTGGAGTTGCAGTCACCACGAACTTCTTGTTGATGTCCGGGTACCAGACCTCGTCCATCATGATGTACGGGTCGAATTTCAACCAGAAGCACGGGTCGGACTGGTCGCATATCCAGGTTTCAGGGATGATGTCAAGCCTGTGGTTGTACATCGGGTGCTGGACAACGACGGTGTATGTCCCGGTCTGGAGCAGCAGCGTATTGATGTAATTGGCGAGATTGATTGAGAATTCCCCGGTCGAGCACTCGATCTCTACGGGCTGGAATACGTATTTCTGCCCTGCTACCTTGTTCTCTCCAAAGACCCAGATTCCGATCGGAATAGTTCCATAATCTGCACCCTTCGTCTGACCTCTTAGTCCTGTCGCCTCACCGCTTACCGTGATCGGGACCGGTTCACAGCAGACGATCTTTAAGATCTTCGGGCTGATGTCTGCGTCGAGGTAGGGTTCGAGGAACATGAAGGACTTCTTTGCCCATGCTGCGCAGCCGGGTTCGACATCGTCGCAGTCATTGCAGGGGACACCCTCGAGAGTCGGGGCGTCGTTTGGATGGCTGGATGCATAGATGGTAAACTCTCCGAGATCGATCTGCAGGTTCCGGGTGTACCAGTAATACTCCCATGTGCCGTCAGATTTGACCGGGACCTGGGTAAATGAACCACCCTCCCAGTCCCCGTTTTCGACTTCATTGGTTGCGGTCATGTCCTCCCCGATACAGCTCTGGCAGGGTCCCCTGAAGAAGAGATACGTCGTGTGGTAATCGGTGTTAATACCATATATCCGGACTGTCTCGCCAAGGTACGAGGTGTCGGTCGCTTCTCCGCAGACCTCGGTATTGATGGTGACTTCTCCCTGCTGGACATCCACGCATGCCTCTGCATACGGCCGATCGAGGTCGAGTTCACAGACGTCCTCTTCTACCCAGCGGTTCGTGTGGAGCTTGTAGGCGGAAGCTGCGGTACAGGTCGTTGTCTGCCATTCAACCGTTCTCTCTCCGTTCTCGTCCAATATCACCAATGCACAGTAATATTTTCCATTCTCTGGATCATCCGGGGGAACCCAGTCGTCCAGCCTTTCGGCACAGAGACATCCACAGGATTCGATGAGTGTATCGCGCAGTTCATAGTAGTCACCCTGTTCCTGACCCCACTCGCCACAGCCACCACATTCCCAGCATGATTCATAGATCTCGCAAATGCCGTCTCCGCTGGGTGGACAATCCTCCCAGAAAGAACCATAATCATCATTGAATTTGATGTAGGCATCTTCACCTGTTCCATCCTGGTTTCCGATTATATAGGGAGGCTCATCGCAGCACTCTCCGGACATGGGTTCGTCGCAACACGCGTCCGGACAGGATGTGCAGTCTTTAATCCAGAGTAAATACTGTTCGCCCGGGATTCCGGTAATCGTGGTAAAGAATTTTTCACCGCGGATGAGCGAGGACGGAGTGGCCGTGATTGTCGGCTGTTCCTCCTCCAGGGTTATGGTCTTTGTTGTGCCAACGAATCCGAGGTTGTTCTCGTTGCACTGGATGGTCACCTGGTACTCGCCCGGAGAGTATACCAGCGAGCTGGTCACCGGGTCGAGAGCATCGGTCTTCCACCCATAGTCGGCTTCCGATGAATCGCCGTCTCCTGACGACCAGAACCAGGGACTAAATTCCACCTGAAGATAGGTCAGGGGTTTATCGGGCTGGTTGATAGGGGTAGATGGGGTCCATAACTTGGAATATGTTACTCCGTTCGGGCTTCGGAGGACGATCTTACAGTTGAATGTCGTCGAGGTATTATCCCTGCGGAATATGTGATGGAGTGTCGACGGGTTCAGCTCGAAGTCGAGAATATCTCCTATCAGGGCTGTTCCGTCGGTCACGTCGGTACCCTCATCGGTGTCGGGGTCCACATTTTTGACCCTCAGGTTGGACTGTGGAGCAACAACGCTGAACGCCTGCTGGGTAGGATTTGTCTCTCCGGAGGCATTCAATATCCACCAGGGTCCTTTTCCTTCGGTCCCTACAAAGGGAGAGGCCAGGTCGTCATCGATGTTAAAATTCGTAAGGATATATCCAGCAAGCACGATCTCCCTGCTTGCAGGTGTTGTATAATCGGTACCAGACCACCATCCGAGATGAGTCGCACCTCCAACGGCAGCCGTGACATCAAGCCCTTCTTCTCCGAGAAGGACGGTGCCACCCTGTTGCACTACATTCAGTTGTGCTGAAACCGGCATCGCCACCGCAAAGAGTGTGACACCGAACGCTAACAAGAAGAGCACTATGTGTCGAAGTTTCATTTTTTAGCACCACCTTGATTGTGTATATAATGCAAGGGAAACGTTCTACAAGGAGCCACCTTTGAGAATTTCTCCCTCGTTTATATACTGTGAGTATAGGAGAAGACTGATATAAACTTTTCTCTCAAACCCCTCGCAATATTGCAGCATGTGGGGGTATTCAGGGCCATTCAAGGGATGGTTTGAGAGATCTGTCTGACACACTCAATACAAAAGATTTATTAATGAGATCCCGAGCGGAGGCATTTCCCTTCGTTTTGCCCCTCTTTTGGGTATTGTCAACCCTGTGGCGCGCCAGTCGGTGAACCGGGGTTGGGATGAATTGATTTTGCGTGCGGCACAAAAAAATGGCCGGACAGACCTGCCTGAATATTTGGTAACATGGTTAGAAATTTTCATTTAACGGTTAGTATTCGTTATTGCTATCCAGTTAAGGTCTTCGTGTGCTGGGTAAGGAGTATTCATACAGATGCTTTCATCCACCCCCCCGGGGTGACATCAGGGCGGAGTTCGCGCTACACAGCGCAGTTTTTGGGATATATCGGGGATGGGTCGGCACCCACTCACCGCACCCCTGTCGTATGATAACTGGGATTCTATCTATGGACTATCACAGGATGATAGTGGGTGGAGTTAACTGGGAGTGGGGGACCTATCGAGTATTGTGTACACAGGGGGGTTGCACCCCCCTGAACCCCCCGCAGGCGAT
>LKUF01000247.1 GCA_001412335.1 Methanolinea sp. SDB | reverse complement strand
CCAAGGACGACTGCACCTTCACCATGCAGGTCAGCCAGAGGCTCCCTGATCCCGATCCAGTCCGTGTTGAACCCATATGCGCTTCCCCCGCAGAATACGACCGTGTTTGCAGCCCCGATGGCCGCGGCGTGCTCATCTGCGAAGTCGAGAAAGTCCATGACCCGGTGCTTGAACGGTATCGTCACGGAGAGGCCCCGGACATCCATCCCTCGTGCGATATGCATCAGCCGATCGAAGTCCTCTGACTGGAACCGGGCATAGTACGAGTTGATGTGCAGGCCGGAGAAGAGCGTGTTGAAGAGGTGCGGGCTCCTGCTGTGCGTGCAGGGAAACCCGGCGATTCCGTAAAACCGGGTGAGCTGATCTCCTGACTCTCCAAGCACCCACTCTTCGAATTCCCTGGCATCAAGGGGTTCTATTCCTGAATCCTGCATGAAACGAACCGATTCCCGTCTCCTGGCCGGGGGAATGGTTCCTTCCGAGAGGATTCTCCTGATATGGAGACAGACCTCGTTGATGTTCCTGGAAGCCGTATCGACACAGTAATCCGCCGCGGCAAGGTAGTACGGCCGCCTGGCCTCCATCATGTGACGGATCTCCTCGTCAAGCGGCATATCGGTGAGGCGTGGCCTTCCGGACCCGGTTATCCTCTTCTCAAGCGTCTTCTCGTCGGCATGGAGGAGTATCACGACCGCTTTGCGCCGCAATGCCGCGACGTTCCGGGAATCGAGAACGACTCCTCCGCCGGTGCTGATGACGGCATCACCCGGCGGAAGGGCCGAGACCGCGGATCTCTCCAGTTCCCGGAAGGATTCCTCGCCATCATCGGCAAAGATATCGTGAATGCCCTTTCCGGCCATCTCCTCGACGCAGGTATCCGTATCATAAAAGGGGAGCCCCATCAGGCGGGAGAGAAGCCTTCCGGCCTCGGTCTTCCCCGTGCCCCGGAAGCCGGTGAGTACCACTCTCATACGAACCCTGCCTCCCGGAGTGCGTCCCAGAAACCGGGGTATGACTTTCCTACGCATTCCGCATTCATGATCGTCACATCCCCCGCTCCAAGACCGAGCACTGCCGCGCTCATGGCCGTGCGGTGGTCGTCTCCGGGATCGACCGTCGCGCCTCTCATGCGACCCGGGACTATGGTGATCCCCGACTCGTCGACCGACACCCCCGTACCCATGGCCGAGAGTATCTGCCGGATCGATTCGAGGCGGTCGCTCTCCTTGTACCGCAGGTGCCCGATACCCGTGATGCGTGTCTTCGAACGGGCGAACGCCGCCACCATGCAGAGTGTCTGGACAGTGTCCGGTGAGGAGGACATGTCGATATCGATGCCCTCGAGCACACCATCGTGTTCCAGCATTACCGCGTCACGCCGGTAGCGGACAAAGGCCCCCATCGCTTCAAGTGCCGAGAGAAATTCGCGGTCACCCTGGCACGAATCAGGGTTTAAGTTGTCGACCACGACCCTCCCGCCACACACGGCAGCAATGGCGAAGAAGTACGATGCCGATGAGTAATCCCCCTCGATCCGGTATTCCCTCCCGATATACGGTTTCCCGCTCCGAACCGAGAACCGGTCGTATTCCATCCTTGATACATCGGCCCCAAACATCTCCATCACCTCGATCGTGATATCGATGTATGACCGTGATGATGGCTGGCCGGGCAGCACGATCTCCGTGTCCCTGGCCGCGTATGGAGCGGCAAGGAGAAGGGAAGATATAAACTGGCTGCTGATGCGTCCATCGACAGCAACCCTTCCGCCGCCATACGACCCCCCTATCGCGATGGGGGGACACCCCTTCTTCTCCAGGTACCGGATCGAAGCGCCCATGGAGTTCAAGGCTTCGACGAGGGGTGCCACCGGGCGCTCCTTCATCCTCTCCGACCCGGTCAGGGTGACCGTCCCCGGGCAGAGAAGTGCGACCGAGGCGAGGAGGCGGAGGCTCGTTCCCGAGTTTGCCATGTCAAGCACGAGACCGTCCCTGCAGCGGAGCCTGCCATCTGTGCCGGATACGAGATACCCCCTCCCGCCAGGCTCGATGCGTACCCCCATCTCCGTGAGGGCATTCCTGGTTATGGTGCAGTCAACCGATTCGAGTGGGTTGACGATCACCGAGTTTCCTGTCGCAAGCCCCGCGGCTATGAATGCCCGGTGGGTATAGCTCTTGGAGGGCGGAGCGGTCACTCTGAAATCGACATCCCTGGCTTTCCGGACGGCTATCTCCATGTGGGAACCTCAATCTCTCCATAGCAGCCGAGGTACTTCACCCTGGCGAGATCCTGCAGCATCTCCATGGCCTCACTATCTGCAGGAGTATGTTCGAAGTCGATGAAAAAGACATAACTCCCGATCCCCCGCTTTGACGGACGGGACTCGATACGGGTCAGGTTGATCCCCCTCTCCGCGAATACGGTGAGCAGGCTGTGAAGGAGCCCTGCCCGGTCTTCGCGCGGGTCGACGACGATGCTGCATTTCCCTGGTCCGGCAGGTG
>LKUF01000246.1 GCA_001412335.1 Methanolinea sp. SDB | reverse complement strand
AGTAGGGTAGCCTGGTCCATCCTAGAGCGTTTGGGACGCTTTGACGGCAGTTCGAATCTGCCCTACCCCATGATTGCATGAATGAGGCAGACGCCGCACGAATTCTTGAGCGGCTGATTTTGGAGTATGGCCTGCCTTCTTCCCCGCGTTCTTTTTTACAATTCGAGAATCCCTTCCAGATACTCGTGCTGACCATCCTCTCGGCGCAGACCACCGACAAACAGGTGAACTCTATCAGGGACGACCTCTTCTCGCGATACCCGACCCCGGCGGAACTTGCCCGCGCAGATAAATCCGATCTCGAGGAGATAATCCGGAGCTGCGGCTACTTCCATGCAAAGGCAAAATACCTGATCGAATCTGCCCGCGCCCTTGTAGAACGGTTTGAAGGCCGGGTGCCGCGTGATATGGGCTCGCTCGTCTCCCTGCCCGGTGTCGGCCGGAAGACCGCAAACATCGTGCTGAACCATGCGTTCGGGATCGACGAGGGGATCGCAGTCGATACGCACGTGCGCCGTCTCGCCCGGCGCCTGGGACTGACCGATGAGAGCGATCCCGATCGGATCGAACAGGATCTCGTGCGGATCTTCCCGCGAAGTGACTGGGGCAAGATCAATTATCTCCTGATCATGCATGGAAGACAGACCTGCACTGCGAAAAAACCCATGTGTCGCTCGTGCCCGCTCACCGGCCTGTGCAGGTATTACCGGGAAGAATTCGAGTTAGACAAAGGAGAGGGATAGCAGGATTAAGCGGTCAATCCCCCTGGAACGAGGACGGCCGGTATCTTCCGGCGGAAAGATCAGACGAGAAATATCGTTTTATAAATAAGGAACGTGGCGAAGGAGAAGGCTGCAGTGAGCGGGATCGTGATGATCCACGCGGCGACGATCCGTCGCACGATACCCCACTTGACTGCCGAATACCCCCGTGTCGCCCCGACACCCATGATCGACCCGCTGATGGCATGGGTTGTCGATACCGGAACACCGAAGGCTGTCACGAAGGAGAGGACGACACCGCCGCCCGTCTCGGCGCAGAACCCCTGGTACGGGCGGAGCTTTGTGATCTTGGTCGCCATCGTCTTGACGACACGCCATCCGCCGAGGAAGGTCCCCATAGAGATCGCTGCACTCGAGACCAGTATCACCCAGACCGGCACCGTGAATTCTGTAAGCAGCCCCCCTGCCACCAGCATGGCTGTGATGATACCCATCGCGTTCTGGGCGTCGTTGCTGCCGTGGCCGATGCTGTAGAATGCTGCCGATACAAGCTGGAGTTTGCTGAATACATGATTCATCAATGTGCTGTTCGATCTTGCGAAGAGTCGTATCACAACCATCCCAAGCAGGAACGACGCGATAAGGCCGAGCATTGGAGACACGACGATGAATATGAGAATCGCGAGAATTCCCGATATCGGGAGGATCTTTGTGATGATGATGAACGGTATGATCAGTGCAAGCCCACAAAGAGCCCCGATACCTGCGTATGGCAGTAAATGTTCCTCTTTCTTGTAATATGCCACGAGAGTGACGATCCCTGCGCCGATCCCCATCCCGGCGATCGCATAGAGAACCAGGACAAGAACCGTCCCTGAAGCAGGCCAGATGATGGCATGGATCCCCGCATAGCCGACAGCAGAACCGATCAGCCCGCCGACGAGGGCATGGCTCGCCGAGATTGGGATTCCACCATAGGAGGAGATGAATACCCACAACACGGCGGCCAGCATCCCGAGGAGGATGACGTGTGTCGTCATGAATGCAGGATCGACGAGGCCCTTGCCGATGGTCTTTGCAATTGCGGTCGTAAAGAGGAGCGGTCCGACAAGGTTGAAGAACGCGGCCATGAGGACGGCCTGGAGGGGGGTCAACACCCGTGTTCCCACCACGGTGGCTATCGAATTTGCAGCGTCATTTAAGCCGTTGACAAAATTGAAGAGGAGTGCAAGAACGACTCCGGCAATGACCACGTACTCCATGGGTATCAAGAATGCCTGATCGCAATATCGGATAGCACATTCGCCGCATCTTCACACTTGTCTGTCGCGTTCTCGAGGTGCTCGTAGATATCCTTCCTCTTGATGATGGCGATTGCGTCCTCCGTCCTGAAGATATCATTTATGGCATGAGCCAGGACATCGTCGGCCAGGTTCTCAAGCCTGTTCACCTCAATGCAGCGGTTCTCGATGAGGCGCGGATTCTTCATGAACCGGATCTCCTTTACGGCCTCTTCCAGTTCGACCACCGAGAGCTGGATCAGCTTGGCCATCTCGACCATGTGGGAGTCGGCATCGCTGATGCCATAGTTGTACATCCTCTGCGCGGTTCCCTCGATAAAGTCAAGAATATCGTCAAGCGCAGAGGCAAGACGGGATATCTCCTCGTGATCCAGCGGCGTGATGAACGTTCTGTTCAGTTGCTCGTATATCTCGTGGGTGATCTTGTCGCCCTCGTGTTCGAGCTGTTCAAGCTGGCGGACCTTGGCCTTGATATCCGAAAAATCGTCGACAAGATCGACCATGCGGTAGGACGCAAGCACAACTACCGCTGCCAGACGGTCAAAAAGGTCGAAGAAGACCTTGTCCTGTGGAATCAGCCATTCTTTTATTCCCAATGTGAATCGTTTTTGAATGGTGGATCAGATGAGAAAAAAACTCCGGTTTGGATCCCGGATCGAATCTATGGACCGAGCGGGAATTGAACCCGCGGCCTCTACCATGCCAAGGTAGCGA
>LKUF01000245.1 GCA_001412335.1 Methanolinea sp. SDB | reverse complement strand
GGCACTGCCGGATAGCTTGCAGGAGTCGTCCGGGCATACCGGTTGTTGATGGTTGCGGTCGCCCCACCTGGAATTGAACTGACGGTAATCGATCCCGTGGTCGGCTGCTCGCCTGAGACCGCCTGCTGATGCGGCTCGAGCTCGGCATGAACCGTTGCCGTCTGGCCAACACCTACATTCGCGGTGGTCACATAATCGGCGTACCCGTCAAGTGCGAAGGTGATCGTCCGGGGACCGGTATCGACGCCGGTCACTGTGAGTGGTGTTGCACCGATGAGGACACCGTTCTCGTACACTCCTGCAGCCGACGGATTGGATGTGACCGTGAGTGTCCCGGTATCCTGTCCTGCCGCTGCAGGAGCTGCGGTGGCAGAGACGGTAGTCTGTACCGGCTGCACCTGGCCCTCGGGAACCAGGTCGGCATGGACCGTCCCGGTCTGGCCCTCTTCAATGGAGATGGTCGTCGAATAATCCAGGTAGCCGTCGAGTGCGACGACGATCGTCCGTGAACCGGGCTCCACTCCGGTCACGGTAAATGGCGTTGCACCGATATGCACACCATTCTCATAGACGCCGGCACCGGAGGGGCTTGAGGTGACCGACAATGCCGTCTCCCCGTCTCCTGCAGGCTGCGCCGCGACGGGCTCAAGAATGACATCCATGCTGGTTGTCTCCTCCGCTGTTACCCTGACATTCTCTGCATGGGATTCATAGCCGGCGAGCTGGAACTGGATGAGGTGCTGGCACGCGTCGACATCCGGTATCGTGCACGGAGTCGTTCCCTCATAGGCCCCATCGATATATACAGAGGCCCCGCCGGGAGTAGATGTAACAGAGAGCGTGCCTACCGTCTCTCCCGGTTGTTCCATCCCTTCTGCATTTACGAAGACGACCTCACCTGCCTCGATCTCGACTATATCGACAAAATCCACGTACCCTTCCTTCGAGCAGGTGATCACATAGGTAGCAGGATCATCTTCCAGCAATAATGGGGTCTGGCCGGTGTCCTCAAAGTCGACAGAGACTTCACACCCGGAATGCCATGACAGGGTGTTTTCATCCCACTGGTCAAACTGTTCGGACCTCACAAAGATATACCCCGGATCCCCTGAATCTCCATTTCCGGGCAGGAGTATTGCGTGGATCGCGTCCCGGGAATGTTCTGCCAGCGGTTGAGAGAATGGCTGGTATCCTTCCATGAAAACCCAGACCGCAGCTTCTCCTGGCGCAGTCTCCCGCCACGTGTCGACTGGAGTAAACCCGACAAACTCTGGATATGACCGGGATCCCTTAATAAATTCAAAAAATACCGCGGCGCCTGATGGTTCCGAGGTGACGTCTATGTTGTATAGCGCTGATACCGGAGCGATACAGATTGCCGCCGATACGAGGAGGCTGAATAAAATAAAAGATACAGTAAAATTTTTCGCCATAATAACCCATCCTTTGATTCTGTGCAGATGTCATTGCCTGTCAGAAAAGACCGATAAATGTCACAGAATAATAAAATAAAACCCTGAAGAAGGAAAAATTTTACTACTCGATCTTCTTTTTGTATCCCTTCTTTTTCGCTCGGGAAAAGGACCTGATATAGAGCCGGTGCCTTTACCCTTGTTTGCCACATCTTCATAGAACCCGGAAGAGCTGCAGTTGCACTATTTTTTTTATTGAGGTGCTTGAGTCTGTGTGACTATGCACCTGGCCATATAGTGCTTTTTCGAAGGGTTTAATATCAAAAGGTTCGATAAAGTACTATTAGGAGAGAGAGACCGTGAGAGGACCGTTGAAGTTCGACGAAGGAAGGCGGGGTGCGAGAGGGAGGGGCTTAATCCAGCTCTTCATCCTTCATTCACTTCAAAAAGAGCCGAAGTCAGGATATGACCTGATAAAAGAGATATCTGAAAAGACCGGTGGTGCCTGGGTACCGAGCAAGGGGACACTCTATCCCATGCTCAAAAAGATGGAAGAGGAAGGCTTGATCATCGTATCAGATACAGGAAAACGGTCCAAGAATATCTTCAGCCTGACAGCGGAGGGGGAAGCGACGCTCGATGAGATCGTGCGGGTACGGATGGAAGAGAAAGAGAAGATGTATGTATTCAGGAACCTGCTCTTCGAGATCTTCGGGAATGAACCGGAATCCGTGAAGGCCGACCTTCGGGAGATCCGGTTTCTGACAGAGGAATTACCGGTGGATAA
>LKUF01000244.1 GCA_001412335.1 Methanolinea sp. SDB | reverse complement strand
AAGGTGCTCTGCCCGCTCGCCAGGTCGTCGAATGCGCCCACCCTCGTAAAGACACGGTCAGCGACTCCGATTCCGGCATAAGTGGCCGGGACGAAGCATCCTGCCTGTGCCATTATGGTGATCAGCGCAACCCCCCGCATATAGGTGGATTTGCCGGCCATGTTGGCACCGGTGATGATAAGGATCTGGTCATCCTTCACCGAGAGGTGCGTGTCATTGGGCACGAACGCCCCCTGCATCTGGCGTTCGACCACCGGGTGGCGCCCTTCGCGTATCAGGATCTCTCCTGAATTGTCCACGACCGGGCGGACGTAATTGTAAGCTGCGGCTACCTCTGCGAGGGAGGCGAAGAGATCGATCTCCGCTATCCCTGCAGCCATCTCCTGGAGATCTCCTACCCCCGCTGCAAGCTGCGACAGGATATCCTGGTAGACTGACTGCTCCAGGGACAGGAGCTTCTCGTCCGCCGACTTGATGACCGATTCCTTCTCCTTCAATTCGGGGATCGTGAACCGTTCTCCGGTGGACGTAGTCTGTTTTCGTTCATACTCGTCGGGTACGAGACCAAGGTTTGGCCTCGTCACCTCGATGTAGTAGCCAAAGACCGAGTTGTAACCAACCTTGAGCGATCGTATTCCCGTTCTCTCCCTTTCCTTCTTCTGCAGTTCGGTGATCCAGTCCTTGCCCGATGACGACAGCAGGCGCAGCTCGTCGAGCCCGGCGCTGTATCCTTCCCGAATTACACCGCCGTTCCGGATCGTTGCCGGGGGGTCGTCGACTATGGACCTCCCGATTAGCGATCTCATCCATTCCAGGTCACCACACCTGTTGCAGGCATGGGACAAGAGAGCCGGGAGGTCGTCCTCCCTGCTGCCTGATAATGCATCTAAAACTTCCGGAACGCGCTCCAGTGACTGCCAAAGGGTTACGAGATCTCGCGGCCCCGCATTTCCAAACGCGATCCTTCCTGCTATGCGCTCGACGTCCGCGAATTTTTTGAGTATCGATGTGATACCTGTCCGCGTACTACTTTCCGCAAAGAAGAAATCCACGGCATCAAGACGCCTCTTTATCGCATCAACCGATGTAAGGGGGGCACAGAGATAGCTTCGGAGCAGCCGGCTTCCCATCGGGGTTGCAGTCCGGTCAAGGGTGGAAAAGAGCGTCGCATCATCCCTTCTTCCCCTGATACCCGAGAGGATCTCCAGGTTCCGGAGGGTTGTGGCATCGAGCGTGCAGAACTCGCCGGAATTCTTCACATAAACCCCGAGTATATGTGCGAGCGAGGATCTCTGTGTATCCCGTGCATACCCGAGAACAGCACCCGCTGCCGAAATAGCGGGCGGAATTGCGGTGATACCGTATCCCTCGAGTGATGCGACCCCGAAATGCCTGCAGAGGAGATCCGACGACTCGGATGGATCGAAGGCCTCCAACGGATAGCGGGTGACAAGAACTCCTTTCTCCTCGAGAATTGCAACGATCGTGTCCGGGAGGTTCTCAGGAACCAGGCATTCAGCAGGATCATAGCGGAATATATCAGATACCAGGTCTCCTTCACTCCCGCCACGGGCACAGCTCGTCACGAAAAATTCTCCTGTAGAGATATCGAGATAGGCCATTCCCCATACACGGGGTTTCTCTCCCGGGAAAAGGGACATCAGGTAATGTGCGTCGCCGGTGGAGAGGTACTGCTCGTCGATCACCGTTCCGGGTGTAATAACCCTGACAACCTCGCGTCTGACCACCCCCTTTGCATTTCGTGCATCCTCGACCTGGTCCGATATCGCCACCCTGTATCCCCTGGAGACCAGTCGGGCGATATATCCGTCGGCCGCGTGACGGGGGACACCTGCGAGCGGGATGGAATTGCCGTCTTTGTCCTTTGAACGCGAGGTCAGCACGATATCGAGTTCCCGTGCGACCGTCTCGGCATCACTCTCGAATGTCTCGTAAAAGTCTCCGATCTGGAAGAAGAGAATACAATCCGGGTACTGCATCTTGGCTGCCCGGTACTGCTCCATCGCCGGGGTGAGCCTGGTCTTAGACCCGGTCCTGGGCACCCTGGTATTCCCGTCCATCTCCATTACACTCTCACCGTCATGAATTATGTCTAACGGTTTTGGAAGGGTCCTTTTCCCAGGAGTAAGGTATATCCAGCTTTTGATGCAATATTCAAAAATGAGCGGGGACAAGGCCGGGAGTGACTCCGGGACAGAAAAAGCCGTGCATACAAACAGGCTGGTTGATGAACAGAGTCCATACCTGATCCAGCATGCGCACAACCCGGTGAACTGGTATCCATGGAGTGACGAGGCATTTGAACAGGCGGAAAAGGAAGACAAGCCTATATTTCTCTCGATAGGATACGCCACCTGCCACTGGTGCCATGTCATGGAGAGGGAATCCTTTTCTGATGACGAAGTCGCGGACCTCCTGAACGAGCATTTCATCAGTATCAAGGTCGACCGGGAAGAGAGACCAGATATCGACCAGCTGTACATGACCGCAAGCCAGCTCCTGTCAGGCTCCGGAGGCTGGCCGCTCTCGATCTTCATGACTCCCGGGAAAAAACCCTTCTTTGCCGCTACCTACCTCCCGAAAGAGAGCAACTACGGGAGGGCGGGGCTCATGGATATTCTCCCCCGGATCTCTGCCATGTGGCATGGAGAAAGAGAGAGACTGCTCTCCGCCGCAGACGAGGTTGCGAGTCGCCTCCAGGCACCTGTGAAAAAGGAGAGACCCGGGCGACCGGGCAGGAACCTGCCGCTCCAGTGCTACGAAGAACTTCTTCTCCAGTTCGATGATACCAATGGTGGATTCGGGGCGGCCCCGAAATTTCCACTCCATTCACAGATCATGTTCCTGCACAGGTACTGGAGATGGTCAGGAAGCGAAAAAGCGCTCCAGATGAGCCAAAAAACCCTTGAGAGGATAGCCGCGGGAGGTATATACGACCACCTTGGCTTCGGGTTCCACCGGTACTCGACAGACGGGAGGTGGCTTCTTCCCCACTTCGAAAAGATGCTGTACGACCAGGCCCTCGCCGTCCTTTCATACAGCGAGGCCTATCAGGTAACGCGATCGGAGCTGTTCGGGCAGGTAGCAAAGGACTGCCTCGCCTACGTGGAGAGGGAGATGACATCGGAAGAGGGAGGATTTTATTCGGCCCAGGACGCAGAAAGCGGGGGAGAAGAAGGCAGGTACTACCTCTGGACGAAGGAGGAGATCGACTCGCTCCTGGATCCCGAAGAAAACCGTGTATTCTCCCTCATCTCCCACATCACAACGCCGGGCAATTTCATCGACCCGGTTTTGGGAGCCCGGAATGGAACAAACATCGTTCATGTTGCCATATCGCACCGGCAGGCTGCAAGAACCCTTGGTTTGCCGGAGCGAGAGGTCCGGGAACTTTTTGATTCCGCACGAAAGAGACTGTTTCTGGCCAGGAAAGAGCGGGCCCCCCCACGTAACGATGACAAGATCCTCACCGACTGGAACGGTCTCATGATCGCCGCATACGCTTTTGCTGCACGGACATTCGGAAGTGCTGATTACCTGGCTTCCGCAGAGAAGGCTGCGGCATTCGTCATGGAACGGATGAGAGACCGCGAGGGCAGACTCCTGCACCGCTACCGGAACGGAGAGGCAGGGATTGCTGGCATGGCTCCCGATTATGCCTTCCTGGCATGGGGTCTTCTCGAGCTTTACAGGGCGTCGTTTCAGACGCAGTACCTTGAGCAGGCCATAAACCTCATGGACGCCCTGGAAGCCGGATTCGGGGATGCCCGCTCGGGTGGATATTACACTGCGGTTCCCGGATCAAAAGACCTGATAGCATCCAGGGTAGACCTGTATGACGGCGCACTCCCATCCGCAAACTCGGTCGCGTACACAAACCTCATACGTCTCCACATGCTGACGGGCGATGCGTCTTTCCAGCAGCGTGCGAAAAGACTCGCCGGGCTCTTTGCCGGGGTCGCAGGCAGGTCCCCTGCATCCTGCACATTCTTCTGCTCCGGATTCCTCGCCGGTACAGGACACACCGAACAGGTCGTAATCGCCGGCGATCCCCGGTCGGAAAATACCCGGGAATTGATTGAGCCGCTCCAGACCGAGTTTCTGCCTTTCTTAACGGTCCTTCTTCGCGACCCGCAGGGTGATCCGGTGCTCGACCGGATTGCGCGATTACCCTCGTCACATCGGATGCTGGACGGAAAAGCAACGGCATATGTCTGCAGGGACCATACCTGCAAAGCGCCGACCACGGACCCGGCACAGATGAGATCGCTCCTTGGAATAGAGGAAAAAGAAGAGTGAACGGAAGAAGATCACAGGTTTTTCAAGGCAACCATGTCCTTGACACCGACGAGTTTCCACACAAGTGACCGGTCTTCGGTAGCGATCGATTCCGGCGGATCCTGGGGGGAATGTCCGAGAGCAGCCAGGATATTTGTCGAAAGGTGCCGGTCCCGTATCAGATTGACAAATTCCTGGCGTATCAGCTTCTTCTCGATGGCGTCCTCGACCTCCTCCAGGTATCCCTGCATGCTTACGAACGTGTATTCCGAGAGATCGTGCGTATACTTCTCGATCTCGACTGCGGCATAGGGACTCTTCCTGAAATATTCCAGTTTCTTTCCATATTTCGTGGATAGGAAATAGAGGAACCTGCCATCGAAGACATACATGAACGGCGCGATGTATGGATATTTTTCTCCCTGGAAGGCAATTCGGCAGATATAACCCTCTTCTATGAGACGGTCATATTCCATCTTGTCCATTCTGGGAATCTTTACGATCTCCATGGTGATCTCTTGTCAGTGGACATCGCCCCCACATAAATGTTATTAATTAAACTCAACGGGAAAATACGCCTAAATGAAAAGAAAACGGTTCAGGTGCCGGCCTTCTCAACAGGGTGCCCCGCCTTTACCCAGGCGCCCATGCCGCCGAGCAGGTTGCCTACCTGGCCGTACCCCGCTTTTTTGAGAAGACTTGCGCCAAGGCTGCCCTTGTAACCTGCATCGCAATACACCACCACCTGCCTGTCCCGGGGCACATCCTCCATGCGCTCCGGCAGTTCGCC
>LKUF01000243.1 GCA_001412335.1 Methanolinea sp. SDB | reverse complement strand
CTCATCGACATCGCCCAGCCCCGCGACGTGGAAGAGGGCACAGAAGATATAGACGGGGTTGTCCTCTTCACCATAGACAGCCTCCGGCGGATCAACGAGATGACAATGGATGGCAGGAGGCTGGAAGCTGAGAAGGCACGCGCCTACATCGAGGAGGAACTCGCCCAGTTCATACGGCTTCTCAACGGGAAGGCTGCCGACTCTGCACTTGCCATACTGCACCGCTGGGCGGAGTCCATCCGCATACGGGAGCGAGACAAGGCCCTCGGGCGTCTCGGCATGGGAGACGGTCGTACATGCGAGGTCGTCGACGACCTGACACGGGTCCTCGTGAGCAAGTTGCTCTCTGATGTCAGCGTCTCCATCAGGTCGTGCGCCGAGACGGGGGACCTTGAACGTGCTGAATCGATTGTTGCCGCAATAACGAGAGGTGAGAGAATATGTTTCCGCAACGAAGAATGAGAAGGCTCCGGGGAAGGCTCCTGCAGCCCCTCCTCCAGGAGCACCAGGTAAAAAAGACTGACCTCATCGCACCGATATTCATCGATGCAACCACTTCGGGACCGGTTCCGATACCGTCGATGCCGGGCCAGTACCGATATCCCCCTGCCGATGCAGCCAGAGTGGCGAGAGACCTCTATGCCAAAGGCATACGGGCGATGCTCCTCTTCGGCATTCCGCAGGAGAAGGATGCCCGGGCCACCGGGGCGTTTGCAGGTGGCGGTGTGATCCAGGCCGCGGTACGAGACATCAAGTCATCGGTCCCGGAGATGGTTGTCATCACCGACGTCTGCGCCTGCGAGTATACCGACCATGGCCATTGCGGGATCGTCGGGGAGACCTGTAACGGCCCTGATCTCCTGAATGATCCGTCACTTGAACTGATGGAGAAGATAGCGGTGAGCCACGCGGACAGCGGGTGCGATATCGTAGCGCCCTCGTGTATGCTGGACGGCATGGTCGCCTCCATACGACGTGCTCTTGATGATGCAGGCCATGAGAACGTCGCAATCATGTCCTACTCCACCAAGTTTTCAAGCTCGCTGTATGGACCATTCCGGGATGCGGCCGAATCAGGATACACCTTCGGCGACCGGTCCACCTACCAGATAAACCCGGCGAACGGAAGGGAGGCGGTCATGGAGTCATTCATCGACAGGGAGGAAGGCGCCGATATCCTGATGGTCAAGCCGGCCGGCTTATACCTCGATCTCGTGGCCGCGATAGCAGAGTTCGGTCTGCCGGTTGCCGCCTTCCAGGTGAGCGGGGAATACGCGATGATCAGGGCGGCGGCACAAGAAGGATGGATAAACGAGAGAGAGGCGGTCATGGAGAGTATGAACTGCATGAAACGGGCGGGTGCCGATCTCATCATCACCTACTTTGCGGCAGATGTAGCGGGGTGGCTCGATGAAGAGCGCTGAATTGTTCGAACGGGCAAGAAAGGTGATGCCCGGCGGCGTCAGCAGCCCCGTCAGGGCGATCAGGCCGTACCCGTTCTACACGGGCAGTGCCAGCGGGTCTCACATAACAACCGTGGACGGTGAGGAACTCCTCGACTGCTGCATGGCCTACGGGCCACTGCTGCTCGGTCATGCACATCGCCGGGTGAGAGACGCAATACGCGAACAGGTCGAGCACGGTTGGCTGTATGGCACACCTGTTCCTCTCGAGCCGGAATTTTCCGAGCTGGTCACCGGCGATCACCCCGGCATGGAGATGGTCCGGTTCGTATCGAGTGGATCCGAGGCCACCATGGCCGCCATCCGGCTGGCACGGGGATTTTCCGGCAAAAAGGATATCGTCAAGCTGGAAGGCGGGTTCCATGGCGCACATGACGGCGTGCTCGTCAAAGCCGGTTCGGGGGCGACTACGATGGGCGTCCCCGACTCGGAGGGTGTGCTCGCCGACCTGGTATCGCATACAAGGCAGGTGCGGTACAACGACCTCGAAGCCCTTGAATCGCTTCTCTCTTCAAACGACGATATCGCAGCCTTCATCCTGGAACCCGTGATGGGCAACGTCGGATTGATCCTTCCCGACGAGGGATACCTCGCAGGAGTACGGGAGAGCACGAGAGCCCATGACGTGCTGCTCATATTCGACGAGGTGATCACCGGGTACAGGCTCGGGATCGGCGGCGCACAGGTGAAATTTGGGGTGGTGCCCGACATCACCACCCTCGGAAAGATCCTCGGCGGGGGCCTTCCCATCGGAGCCTTCGGCGGGAGGAGAGAACTGATGGAGATGGTCGCGCCGCAGGGCCCTGTCTACCAGGCAGGCACCTTCAGTGGAAACCCGCTATCGCTCGCCGCAGGACTTGCGACAATCAGGTGGCTCCACGAGAATCGGAACGTGTATGCACGGCTCGAAGAGTCGGCAAAGGCAATCGGGGAAGCAGTCGGTGAGAGGGAAAACGGATCGTTTGTCAGGATCGGGTCGATGTTCAAGTTCTTCTTCAGGGACCGGCCACCGGCCGATTACATGCAGGCAAAAGAGTGCGACACAGGTGCATTTGGGAAGTTCTGGAAGGATATGTTTGGCAGGGGAATCTTCCTGCCACCCTCGCAGTTCGAGACAAACTTCCTCTCCACTGCCCACAGTGAACGGGATGTCGAGCAGATCGGGGAAGCCTACAGAGAATGTCTCTCCTGATCGGGACACGGGGGAGCCGCCTGGCTCTTGCCCAGGCAGAGAAGGTATGCGCCCTTCTTGACCTGCAGGGTACCGCGACGGAGATCGTGGTGATCAGCACGCAGGGAGATCGCGAAACAGGTGTCCCGCTTCACGAGATTGGTGGACAGGGGGTCTTTGTCAGGGCTCTCGACGACGCCATCCTTTCAGGCGAGATCGATGCCGCCGTCCACAGCATGAAAGACATTCCTGCCGCAAGACCGGCGGGTCTTGTCACGAGCGCGATCCTTGAGCGTGACTCCCCTGCCGATTTCCTGGCTCACTCGATCCCCGGAGACGAGGTAGCGGTCATCGGGACCTCCAGCACACGGAGGAGGGCGCAGCTTCTCAGGTCCAACCCGGATCTCGATATCAGGCAGCTCCGGGGCAACGTCGACACAAGGCTTCGGAAACTGAAATCTGGCGAATATGACGCTATTGTTCTTGCAGAGGCAGGAATGCAGCGGATGAATCTTTCACTCGACGGTGCGCGGCTCGACCCCGAGAAATTTGTCCCGTCGCCGAACCAGGGCACCATCGCGGTGGTGAGCGGCACAGGAAGGGAGGTGTGCGATGCATTCTCCCCGCTTGACCACCCGTCCACCCGGGCAGATGTCGAGGCAGAGAGGGCCGTCATGGAGGCTGTCGGTGGAGGCTGTTTCACTCCGCAGGGGATTTATTGCAGAGACGGATACCTGATTGGAGAGATACTCTCGCTGGACGGCTCGCGTTCGGTCAGGATAGAGGAAGAGATCGATTCCCCGGAGAAGGCAGGGGAATGCGGGGCCAGGCTCCGTTCCATGGGGCGTGACCTGATACGTGAAGCATACGAAAAACTGGGGCTCTAACAGATGACAGGCAAGGTATATCTTGTTGGATCGGGGCCGGGCGGTCTGGGACTCCTGACCTGCAGGGCACGTGATGTGCTCGATTCGGCTGATGTAGTGCTTTTTGACCAGCTCCCCGGCGAGGAGATACTGACGACGCTGCCGGAGAACGCCGAGCTGATCGACTGCGGAAAATACGGGGGCATGCACCTGCGTGAACAGGAGGAGATAGAAGCCCTGATGATTGCAAAAGCGCGGGAGGGAAAGCAGGTTGTCAGGCTGAAAGGCGGAGACCCGTTTGTCTTCGGCAGGGGTGGGGAAGAACTCGAGGTTTTGAGGGATGCCGGAATAAAAGTCGAGCTCGTCCCTGGAATAACCAGTGCCGTGGCCGTCCCGGGGGCTGTCGGCATCCCCGTAACCCACCGCTCCTGTGCATCCCAGGTCACCATCCTCACCGGGCACGAAGACCCGACCAAGCCAGAATCCGCACTGGACTGGAACCTTCTTGCACAGTCCAGGGGCACGATCGTCATCCTGATGGGGGTGAAAAACCTCCCGCTCATAGCACAGTCACTCGTTGAAAACGGAAAGAATCCGAAGACTCCCGTGGCGATCATCGAACGGGGGCTGCGGAAGGACCAGCGGGTGACAACGGGCCCTCTCGAACAGATCGGAGAGATCGCCGCCGAGAGAAAGGTTGCTCCACCAGCAGTCATCGTTATCGGCGAGGTCGTCTCCCTGTACCGTGAAGGCGAGCCATGGCTTATCCCCCTGTGATCCAGGGATATTGCCCTGGAGAGTCCCATCTCCCGGGCTACATCCCCATCTTCTCGTCGAGCCAGTCGAACTTGGGAGCAAAAGACTGGGCGAATGCCCCGAGCTGGCAGTGGGAACCTGCACCGTACTCGTCAGAAAATACCATAAGTGTCCTGTCGCAGGTGAGATGGTCATACAGTGCCTGCGCCTGCAGCCCGCCGGGATCGAAGTGATCGGCAGCGCCTGCACAGACCAGTGTCGGGCACCGTATCCCTTCTGCTCTGCCTTCAAGGGAAAAATCCATCCATTCTGCCCAGAACAATGCAGGCGATCCGGCATCGAAGACATACATCCCGTTCTCGTTCAGCCACCGTGTGCCGGTGTCCCCGGCCATCGCGGCGCGCATTGCCTTGTTGAACGCGGGCGGGTCGGACTGCAGCCATTCCTGGAGCTCTTCTTCTGTCAGGTTCGCGGCAGGGGCCCCGACCTCCTCCATGATCAACAGGACCGTCAGCCCTATGTCATAGGTACCTCCGTCCGAGATCAATGCTGATATCCGGTGCTCGTACACGGCTCCACGCGGCGCGAGGTAGCCTCCAAGCGATATCCCCCACAGTGCGATATGATCACTGTCGACATCGGTCCGGCTCACGGCATAATCCACGACCGGGGTTATTACCTTCTCCCAGTCAGGCCTAAACGGGATATGCTGGACCCTGATCACTTCACCCTGTCCCGGTCCCTCGAAGGTCATGACATTGTATCCGCGTTTTACCCCGTCCAT
>LKUF01000242.1 GCA_001412335.1 Methanolinea sp. SDB | reverse complement strand
CGGCCATCCGGCCCGATACCCGGCTCATGGTCATGACCCATGGCAGCAACGTGCTCGGCTCGGTGCAGGACATACGAGCAATCGGAAATATCCTGCACGAGCATGGCATCTATTTCATCGTGGACGGCGCCCAGACTGCCGGGCATATCCCCGTCGGTCTCCGGGACCTCCCTGTCGATGCCTTCGTCTTCACCGGGCACAAGGGCCTGCTTGGTGTCCCCGGTACGGGAGGATTTTTTCTGCGTGACCCGGAGGCTATTGCACCGGTCCGTTTCGGGGGAACCGGGACGGACTCGTTCTCGCTCCTCCATCCCCACGGGATGCCGGAACGGTTCGAGATCGGTACCCATAATTACCCGGGTCTCGCCGCTCTTGCGGCCGGTGTGGAATTCATCAGGGCAACAGGGATAGGATCAATCATGGAAAAGGCGGAGAGACAAACGGCTTTTCTCATCCGGGAACTGAAGGAAGAGTCTAATATCACGATATACAACGAGCATCCTGACCTGTCGATCATCGCGTTCAATATCGGGGGGCTCCAGAACGATGACGTGGGATTCATGCTGGCCCGTGGTTTCAACATCATCGCCCGGACCGGCCTTCACTGTGCCCCGCTGGTTCACAAGGCCATTGACGGAGGGGAGGGATGTGTCCGGCTCAGCCTCTCGTGGAATACGACCGATGAAGAGTGCCGGATTGCAGCAGATGCCATCAGGAGGATTGCCGGGAATGCGAATTCTTCGGTCGGTCAGGCATAAGGTCTGTGCAGACGGCTCCTTCATGAAGGAGTTCCTCCTCGATGCCCCGGTAACGGATGGTTTTTTTGCGTATCTCAGGAACTTCGGGAAGGTCGAATCGCTCCCCGACGTCGGCGAGGGGTTCCACAAGTTCGAGAAACCGGACTGGTTCTCCATCAAGGGGTTTTCCCGGGATACGACCGTCGAGGTCAGGTTTAAAAAAGAGGTGATGGACCTGACCGTCGACTTCGTCTATCTCCTCTTCTCCGCGTACAAAGGAGAAGGGGAAGAGATCGATCTTTCGGTCCTGAAACGGCGGGAGGAGGCCATAGGGGAACGTGTCCGGAAACGTCTATATGGGGCATGAAAACCGTGTCAGGTGATGTATTCGAGAGATATGCTGATGACTATGACCGGTGGTTCGATGAGCACCAGGAGGAGTACCTCGCAGAACTCTCCCGCATCCGCCAGGTGCTCCCGGCACCGGACTCCCGCTCCATCGAAGTGGGGGTCGGCTCCGGGCGGTTTGCTGCGCCCATGGGAGTCAGGATCGGGGTCGAACCGTCACGTGCCCTCTGCCGGATGGCACACCAGAGAGGGATCGGGGTCATCCGGGGCAGGGTCGAGGATCTCCCGATCAGGACTCTCTCCTGTTCTTCCGTCCTCTTCGTCACGGTCATCTGTTTCCTGGACGATCCGAGAGCGGCATTCAGGGAAATTCACCGAATCCTCTCCCAGGAAGGATTCCTTGTTATCGCCTTCATCGAACGAGAGGGAAAGATACACCGGAAGTATCTCATGGATGGTGGAAAAGGGCGGTTTCTCTCCCGTGCCCGGTTTTATTCGCAGGAAGAAGTGTGTGCATTCCTCAGTGATACCGGGTTTGACGTGAAGAAGGGAGATTCCCGGGCGGGTTTCTGCGTTATTGCGGCACAAAAGATCTGAAGGTTCGTGTTGCACATCCAATCAGGTAGGAAAACCACCGTTCCAATACTATTATTTTCACCACATCCACACTATCAGGCATGGAAGGCCTGAACAAAAAGCGGATGTTCGCCTCGCTCCTGCTCGCGGCTTTTTTCGGGCTTGGCTGCGCGTATGGCACCTCCACAGTCGAGATTGAAGGGTTCACCGCGACCCTGCCCTATCTTGCCACGATATTCTACGGCCGCCTCCTCATGGGATTCATGATCGGCCTTGCCGGTGGCGTGGCAATCCTCGAGGGCGAG
Source organism: Methanolinea sp. SDB (assembly GCA_001412335.1). Lineage (GTDB taxonomy): Archaea > Halobacteriota > Methanomicrobia > Methanomicrobiales > Methanospirillaceae > SD8. The sequence goes on along the minus strand of LKUF01000242.1, from coordinate 653 downwards.
ACTCTGAATGCCGTTCTCAGGGGTGCAGCCATCGGGATCATCTCGAGCATCGCCATATCCTTCTATGGCGGCGGATCGATCTTCATCATGGCGGGCATCGTCTATGGGATCATAACAGATGTCGTCGCGACGAAGTTTCAGGAAAAGAGGGATTTTGGGTAACTTCCCTGCCTGGCTTTTTTCCCGCACGTGCTTATCGGGCAGGGGCACCTTTTATCGCTGCATTGTATGATACCGGCTGCTTGTGAAAACAATTGGGAAAAAGCCCAATACAGGTGAATTGAAGGCATCTCCCTGGTTTAAAAAAGATATCTTGATCGTGGCAGCCCGGGAGAGCCTGTTCCTTACTCACGTCTCTGTCGTGTGATCAGTACCATCGCAAGAACCACACCTGCAAGGCCGATATACCCGAGAGGTGCGGTTGTCGGTTCAGGTGAAGGCATCGTCGTCGAGGTGACGGGTACCGTGGACGGGGAGAACTTCTGGATCCTGTTGATCGCCCATTCTGTCACGTAGACATTGCCGTCCGAATCGACGGCGATCCCTGTCGGCCCGGAAAACTGCCCTGCCTCATCCCCAGTGGATCCCCATGCCGCGAGGAAGTTGCCCCCGGAATCGAACTTCTGGATGCGGTTGTTGCCCCAGTCGGAGAC
>LKUF01000241.1 GCA_001412335.1 Methanolinea sp. SDB | reverse complement strand
TTTTGACTGTGAATCAGCCTCGCGGTATTTTCAGGAACGGCGGCGCGGCCTCGCACATGGGGGTGTGGGGGCGGATAGTCCCCACAAAATGTATCTGGTTCATCAATCTTACCTACACCAGGGAGAAAAGAGCCACTTATTTTGTTTCCAGGATCCTGATTGCGAAGAGTGCGGCATTCTCTCCGTTATCGATTCCAACGCATGCGACGGGTACTCCCTTCGGCATCTGGACGATGGAGAGGAGCGAATCGATACCCTGCAGTTTCCCGGATACCGGAACACCGATGACCGGTTTTGTCGTTTTGGAGGCGATAACACCTGGCAGCGCAGCGGCGAGCCCTGCGATTGCGATGTAGACCTTGCAATCACTCTCCCTGATATACCCATCCAGGCGGTCCGGGTCGCGGTGGGCAGAGATGACCTGGAGATCGTATGTCTTCCCGTGTTCCTTCAGGACATCCGCAGCCATCCCGGCAACAGCCGCATCAGATACCGATCCGCTGACAATCGCAACATCTACCATAAATGCCATCCAAACTTATATTTCGTCATTATAAAAATACTATGGACTGATTTCAATGGAAAAGGAACCACTCCTGATGCTGCCCGGCCCGGTACCCATACCGGAGCGTGTCCGTGCCGTGATGATGAGGCAGGCGATCAATCATCGCGGGGATGAATTCGGGTCGATATATGCCGATTGTACACGGGTTTTAAAGACCGCGTTCGGGACAGCCAGCGATCTCTTTGTCATCAGCGGATCGGGGACGGCCGCGATGGAAGCGGCAGTAGCCAATTTTGGAAGGGAGAGAAAGATTGCCTGCCTGGTGAACGGCAAATTCGGGGACAGGCTCTACAGGATCTCACAAAGATATGGTTCGGCCAGCCCGATTGCCTCGGAGTGGGGAACACCCCTCGACCTGGCTGCGCTCGAATCTGCCCTCGATTCCGGGGCAGAGATGGTGACGCTGGTTCATAACGAGACCTCGGCAGGTATCAGAAACCCTGCCGAAAAAGTGGGAATTTTGGCCAGGAAATACGATGTGCTCTTCGTGATGGACGGGATCACCTCAATTGCCGGTGACGAGGTACATGCCGATAAATGGGGTGCGGACGTGGTCGTGGTCGGCTCACAGAAGTGCCTTGCCGCCCCGGCCGGATTGTCCGCGATATCGGTGAGCGACAGGGCCTGGGAGCGGATCGCAGATCAGCGGCCTTTCTATCTTGATCTTGCCGCATACAGGAAGAGTGCCAGTGCGAAGGCAATGCAGACTCCCTATACCCCGGCAGTTCCCCTCTTCATGGCACTGAGGGAGGCATGCATGATCATCGAGGAGGAGGGCCTCGACAACCGCATAGCACGCCACAGGACTCTTTCGAATGCGGTCAGGGCCGCGGTGGATGCATGGGGACTTTCAATGTTTCCAAAAATTGATGCGGATCATGCATACTCGAATACCGCAAGTGCAGTCAGTCTGCCAGAGGGTGTTTTGGACAGCGCATTTCGGGGTTTGATAAAACAGATGGGAATCGAGATCGCAGGGGGGCAGGACCATCTGAAGGGGAGAATATTCCGCATCGGGACCATGGGGGCTGTTGGTGCTCCCGAGATCCTTGCGACCCTGTCTGCCGTCCAGTATTCGCTCTCCAGGTGCGGATATACTCCTGCAGGTGACGGAGTCATGGCTGCAGCCGGGGTGCTGGGATGAGGGTTGGCGTGGCCGACACCACGTTTGCCAGAGTCAATATGGGAAGCTTTGCCGTCGATGAACTTCGGAAGCACGCGAGCGTGAAGGTCGAGCGGGTGACGGTTCCTGGTATGAAAGACCTACCCGTGGCCTGCAAGAAACTTATCGAAGAGAGGAACTGTGACATCGTGATGGCGCTTGGAATGCCCGGAGGCCAGGAGAAGGACCGGCTCTGTGCCCACGAGGCGTCCCAGGGGCTCATCCTCTGCCAGCTGATGACGAATACCCACATAATTGAAGTATTTGTCCATGAGGATGAAGCCAGGGATGACCAGGAACTTGCGTGGCTTGCCGAGCAGCGAACGCGTGAACATGCGGTCAATGCCATCAGGCTCATCCTCTATCCCCGTGAACTGGAAAAGCAGGCCGGAAGCGGGCAGCGGCAGGGTTTTTCAGATGCAGGTCCCGCCCGGAGATGATCGTGGCAACCGTTTATGAATAATCAGGCAGAAGATCTTTGGAGAAGGTATAATGAGTATCAAACTTGGATTCGTGGTATCAGAGTTCAACCGTGACATCACCTACATGATGGAGGTTGAAGGCCGGGAACATGCTTCGTTCCTGGGAGCGGAAGTGACAGATTGTATCTATGTACCGGGAGCATATGACATGCCCCTCGCGATAAAGAAGATACTGTCCGGGGGCCGGGTTGACGCGGTCGTCACCATCGGGTGTGTTATCGAGGGTTCCACCCAGCACGACGAGATCGTGGTCCAGCATGCTGCACGGAAAATAATTGATTTGAGCCTGGAATATGGGATTCCGGTAACGCTTGGAATATCAGGTCCCGGCATGACCCGTCTCGAGGCCAATGAGCGGATCGACTATGCAAAGCGGGCAGTGGAATCGGCAATCAAGATGGTACAGCGATTGAAATGAGGAACCTCTCGGATAAGATCTCCGGGCTTGCCCCATCGGCAACGATAGAGATCTCGAACCGGGCAAAGCAGATGCAGAGAGAGGGCATCGATGTTATCAGCCTCTCAATCGGAGAACCAGACTTTGATACCCCTCAGCATATCAGGGATGCATGCATCTCTGCGCTGATGAGAGGCGAGACGCATTATGCGCCGAGCAACGGTATCCCCGAACTCCTGGACGCGATAGCAGGAAAGATCGAGGCGGAAAATGCTTTTTCCTGTGCCCCTGAGCAGGTCATCGTGACATGCGGGGCAAAGAGTGCACTCTACGAAGCGGTTGAAGCGGTGATAAATCCAGGCGAGGAGGTCATCGTCCTGGACCCGTCGTGGGTCTCTTACGAACCAATCGTCCGCATCGCCGGCGGCCGGCCGGTCCACCATCTCCTATCGTCCGATACGTTTCAACCTGATGATTCACTGCAGGAACGGGTAACACCGCGGACCAAGATGATCGTGATAAACTCACCCTCAAACCCGTCCGGAGCCGTCCTTGAGAAAAAATCCCTGAAATTAGTGGCAGATCTCTGCGAAGATTATGATATTTTTGCCGTCTCCGATGAGATATACGAGAAACTGACGTACGGAAAGGAACACGTCTCCCTGGCGTCCATCGGGGACATGGCCGGACGGTGCATCACCGTCAATGGTTTTTCGAAGGCATATGCGATGACAGGCTGGAGGCTTGGATATGCAGTAGCCCCCCCTGAAATCATCAGGGAGATGTCAAAGGTCCAGCAGCATACGGTGAGCCACCCCACAACGTTTGCCATGTATGGTGGGGTGGCCGCCCTTGTTGGCGACAACTCGTGCGTGGAGATCATGAGAAAGGAATTCCGCAGGAGACGTGATTTCCTGGTGGCCGAACTGCTCCTCATGGGCTTTGTTGTCGCTCCGGCGGACGGGGCCTTTTATGCCTATGTCAGGGTTGATGGCGATGATATCGAAGTTGCCAGGAGATGGCTTGAGAAGGGGAGGGTGGCGGTTACTCCTGGTTCTGCCTTCCATACACCCGGGTGGGAGCGTATCTCGTACGCGACATCCATCGGGAGACTGGAAGAAGCCGTGGCCAGGATCCGCCTGTGCCAGCGAACCTCCTGATAAAAGGAAGTAACCACGTGCATGATAGATTCAACCGGATCTGAACTCGGCCAGCTTGGAAAAGCGCTCAATAATGACGATCCCGAAGTCAGGTGGATAGGGGTGACCGAGCTTGAATCCATCCGTTCCAGGGATGCAGTTACCCTTCTCATAAAAGCACTCAACGACACCAGTTTTGTGAGCATCAGGTGGAGAGCGGCGATCGCTCTTGGCAAACAGGGGGATCCGGAGGCTGTCGATGCACTCATTTCTGCGCTTTCGGATGAGAATGACCATGTTCGGGAGGAAGCTGCCGAAGCGCTTGGAAAAATTGCCGATACCAGGGCCATCCCCGCACTGATTGATGCACTTGAAGACCCCCAGCGTGGTGTTCGCCTGCGGACGGTAAAAGCTCTTGAAAATATGGGCGAGTCAGCGGTGCCGGCTTTACTCACTGTGAAAGCGCTGGGAAAGAGTACCCTGTTGAAGGCTGTAACTGAGGCGCTTGAAGAGATCGACAGAAGAAATCCCGGAATACAGCGACAAAAGAGATAGAGTGCCTGCAGTCATCTTCCCGTGTCGGGCCCCGCTCTTCTTCCTGACCCTCGCAGCCGGCAGATATGCTGAAGATGAAAGGGTCAGGGATGTTCCTCCCGGTTCTCGTGATAATGAAAAACCGGACATATCATAGTCTCCCAAACCAGATGATTAAGGGAGGAATATTCTATGCGGGAGTGGTACCTGGTTCTGGCCGCAGTCGGACTCTTTGCAGTGGGTGTTGCGATAGGCTGGATAATGGCCGGTTGGGAAGAACCAGATCTCCATGATACCCTCTGCCAGGTCTCAACCATTGATTCCCTTCTCCTCGGCGGTTATGACGGTGAATTTACCTTCAAAGAACTGGCAGAGCACGGGGATTTTGGAATAGGAACGTTTCATGCCATTGATGGTGAGATGATCGCACTGGACGGATCATTCTACCAGGTGAGGGCGGACGGCAGTGTCTACCCGGTTCGCGGGGATATGACAACGCCATTCTCTTCTGTCACCTTCTTTGAACCGGATTATCGTTTTACCCTCGAAGGGACCTGCAATTACTCCGATTTCATCGAACGTGCCTTACCACAGTTGCCTTCACGCACCATGCTCTACGCAATCCGTATGGACGTTGCGGCTCCCTATGTAAAAGCCCGTGCCATACCACGGCAGGATAAGCCATATCCACCACTGGCGGTTGCAACTGCAGACCAGTCGATCTTCATCATCAACAATACGGCAGGCACGATTATCGGCTTTTACACTCCGGAATCGTTCCAGGGTCTGAATATCCCGGGATTCCACCTCCATTACATAGATTCCGAAAGAACCCGCGGCGGCCACATACTCGATTTCATGCTGGAGAACGTCACCGTGGTTCTCGATTCCACGCCCGGGTTCACCCTGCAGCTGCCGCCGTCGGAGTTGATGCCAGAACCGGATCCGGAGAGGAACCTTTCAGACGATCTCGAATTCGTGGAGCTGGGCAGATAGGGGGGGTACCCGTATCTCCCCACCCTGCGGTACGAAGGTAAAATAAAGGATCGATAACCACGTTGTTGTACAGTGTTTATGATAGGAGAGATACTGTAAGCTATATCCATTCCGGGTTACAATTTGGGAATACTGGCACGGAATAAATTATTCCCATGAATGGCGAAGAGAAGACGGGGGGTGAGAGGGATTATCTCGATTTACAGGACAACCAAGGAGGGTCTGGGAGAAAGGGACAGTTATGAAAGTGGGTGCTGGATACATGTGGTCAACCCGGATCAGAAAGAGATCGAAGAACTCGTCTCCTGGTTCAACATCACCCCTGATTTCCTGACAGATCCGCTTGATGTGGATGAGCGGGCACGTGTCGAACGCGAGGAAGGAAGCACGCTCATTCTTCTCAGGACTCCCCGACGCGAGGGACCAGAGGCCGACATTCCGTTCACCACCCTTCCACTGGGAATCATTCTCACTCATAATATCATCATAACTGTCTCTGTCCTTGACGTCGATGTCATCGGAGAGTTCCTATCCGGGAGGGTGAAAAATTTCTCCACGGAGAACCGCACCCGGTTTGTGCTGCTCCTTTTTATCCGTACCGCACTGATGTTTCTCCGGTATCTCAAGGACATCAACAGGATGAGTGGAAATGTTGAGCGGGAACTTCACAAGGCACTGAAAAACGAGCAACTCATCAAGCTGCTGAACCTTGAAAAGAGCCTCGTCTTCTTCATAACTTCACTTCGTTCCAATGCGCTCATGGTTGAGAAATTCAACAGCATGGGCTGGATCGAGATGGACGAGGAAGATCGGGACATCTTTGACGAAGTCGTCATCGAGAACAAGCAGGCAATCGAGATGGCCAATATCTATTCCAGCATCCTCTCAGGCATGATGGACGCATTTGCATCGGTCATCTCGAACAATCTCAATGTAGTGATGAAACTGCTCACAACGGTGACGATAATTTTGATGATCCCGACGCTGGTTGCAAGTATCTACGGGATGAACGTGGATCTCCCGTTCCAGCACTCACAATACGCTTTCTGGATAACGATGGGGATTACGGCCGTGCTTTCGGTCATCGGAATCGGAATTTTCTGGCGAAAAGAGTTCTTCTGATCTCTTCCTCAACAGCGCAGGATATCGGGATATGGATTTTCATGGAGTAGGAAAAAGGGTATAAAGGTACCTCTGAAAATAATCAAGGTAGTGAAAAAGAAAAATGACAAAGAGTACAAAAAGTGGTGATCTGGCATGAATAACACATTCCTGGATCTCTTGATCCGACCCGGCTCGTTCTTCTCAAAAAAGATACTCGAGCCGGTAAATCTCAGAATCCCTGCCCTGATAGTGCTAGCGGGAGCAGTGATCGGGGCAATACAGGGGTATGTGATGTCGGGCTTATATGCCCGGTTGTTCTCCCAGGGAGATATGGCCTCAATGGGATTATTTTTGAAAATCATCGGTGCGGTATCTGCATTCCTGGCGTTTCTTATCATCTGGTGGCTGGTCTTGTCAGTTGTATTATACCTTGTTTCCATGATCTTTTCAGGGAAAGGTCCACTGAAGCGGACACTTGAGTTTGCAGGGTATGGCCTCATCCCGGTGGTGATAGGGTCCCTTGTGACGCTAGCCCTTGCATTTTATTATATTCCGGATGTCAGTGTTCCTGCCCTCCGCTCAATCCAGGATCCGGCAGTGATACAGGAGGTGATGGCGCAGTTGATGAATGATCCTGTCCTGATGGAGTTCACACAGGTATCCACACTCATCTCTCTCATATTCCTCATCTGGACGGCAAACATACTGGTATTCGCCATGAAGGATGCCCGCGAACTAAGCGTGAAACACGCAGTCCTGACAGTGGCAATCCCTGTCCTGATATACGTTATTTACATGATTTACACCATTTTCTCGGGAAATCTGATCCCAGGAGGCGTTTAAAAGATGAAGTCCTATCCATATTTTCTCATTCTGGTATTCATGGCACTTGTAGCCATGATAATGCCTGCTGCTGCCATATCCCCCGAATTTGAAGCCGCGGCGGCACAGGTGACGGTGACAGACATAAGCCTCGATCCACAGGTGTTCATGGAGGATGATACGGGGACCATCTCTGTGGAAGTGACGAACAACGGGGTGTCCGGTGTGGCAATCCGCCGTGCCACGCTTCATGACGAGGATATCATAATGCTCTCAAATCCCTATGACACAGCAACGAGTGTCGGAGGGGGAAACAGTCTAAAATTCATATTTACTGTTCGCGCCGATGTTCCCGAGGGAATTTATTACCCCACATTCTCGATCGATTTTCGTGATGCCGGATACCTGCGGTATCCTGTAAAGCTCCAGGTGCAGAACGATCCTCTCGAGATATCGATCCTCAATAGGCCCGATACCTTTTCAGCAGGGAAAAAAGACCAGATTGAGATCGTGGTGGGAAATCCAAGGGACAACCCGGTGAACGGTGTAATCGTCTCCCTGGAGGGGGAGGGATTTGATGTGACTCCCAGCAGTTACTTTATCGGAAACCTGGATCCCGACGCTTCCCAGAAAGTGACGTTTTCTGTGACTCCTGAAGAATCGACGACACTCACAGTCCTGGTCGAATACAAAAATGGTATCAATACCCACACTGAATCGAGGGATCTGTCCGTGGTCCTCGGAGAGAGCAAGAAACAGGCCGATCCGATCCTCTCGAACATCATGGTAGAATCTGAAGGTGGTATGTATACCGTCACGGGCGATGTGACCAATGCAGGACTTGAGGTTGCCAACTCGGTGGTGATATCAGCCGGGGAAGGGGCCACACCCGTGGACCCATACAGGCAGTATGTTGTCGGATCGCTGCAACCGGACGACTTCTCCAGTTTTGAGATCACGTTCTCTGCCCGGGATACCGACACGGTCCAGATAGAGACGAGTTACAAGGATACCGATGGAAACGTGTTTGTAACCCGTACCCCTGCCGATATCCCATCTTCTTCAACCGCAA
>LKUF01000240.1 GCA_001412335.1 Methanolinea sp. SDB | reverse complement strand
ACTACACTCCGGTTCAAATCCGGACCTTGGCTTTGGGTAATTGCGGCCATAGCAGTCGGGATACACCTGGACTCATTCCGAACCCAGAAGTTAAGCCGACTCACGTAGTGCACTGTACTGAGGTACGCGAGTCCTCGGGAACTGTACCACGCTGCAATTACCCTTCTACCTAGCATCGAATCAATTGGCATTTGTTTTTATGATTTTTATTCAAGGAGCGAAGGCTCTGTACCACTGCATCGATTGAGGATGCTTTCGGGATCGTAACCCGTGGTGGGATTGAGATAAAAATTTAGGTCCAGGCGAAGTTATCGAACGTTTTTGCCGTATGAATCCAGAGCCGAAAATACACTGATGTGTTGTGGCAGGCGAGCGAATACACGCATGGACGTTGCAGGCACTGGTTCAGCGAAGATCGTCGACAAACAGTTGGCATCCTGGACACCACCACCCGACAGGAACGGAACGCAGCTTTCGGTTCTGGTCATATATTTTGATGTATGCCCTGTGCATATGCAGCTGTCTTGAACGAGTGCTGGAAGATTCTGCCCGGCACCCTTTTGGACATTTGGGGCTTGAACACATAGGCATTCCTGCTTGGTCGTTAGGTGAATAAATCTTTGTATGGTATATGGGAATGGTGTCGGTCGTTTGGATGCTGACACATCGTGGTATTTTCCTTGGATTCATTCCATAAGAAGAAATTGAGCCTTTTCGTGTATTGCATTGAACTGGGAGTTTTCGTGAACAATCCCCTTTCTTCCAAAAACAATATCCCCCTTCCTCCTCACATTAACATACATATGCCACCCCCTGACGTATCCCACATCGGCTGCTGCGGTGCGTATTGTGGTACATGCCGTGCACTCCTCGATGGCACCTGCAAGGGCTGCAAGCTCGGTTACGACGACGGCGAACGCGATATCCGGGCCGCCCGGTGTGCGATGAAACGCTGCTGCCTGATGGAAAAGAAGCTGGAGACCTGTGCCGACTGCCCGGAATACGGGGAGTGTCCGATAATCCAGGGTTTCTTTACTAAAAAGGGCTACAAATACAAAAAATACCGGGAATCGCTGGAATTCATCAGGAAATATGGTTATCAAGCGTTTCTTGAGTCGGCTCGTTCATGGAAAGGGGCGTACGGACGGCTGGAAGAGGTGGGGTAATAAAAAAATACATTTGAATAATCTTCCCATCGAT
>LKUF01000239.1 GCA_001412335.1 Methanolinea sp. SDB | reverse complement strand
TCGACCTGGCCACGGTTCCATTTCCTCTTTTCATGGACAAGGAATTCGGAAAAACCGAGCTCAGGATTTCTCTTCCGGTAGATCCTCATCCACATCTCTTCATCGATCCCTTCCAGGCGACCCTCCAGCGTTGCCTCTTTTAATGTCTGCTGCGCCAGGAACCATGCATTGCCATAGAAGACCAGGTCGATATCTGACGACTGTATCTCCAGGCCGCAGAGAAACGAGCCCGTGCACCCCATCGATCCGGCAGGAAGATGGAATAAATCGACGAGCTTTCGTACAGAAGGGTTCCGTTCCGAGATGGCCGCAAGCTCCTCGTCGGGTTTTCGGACACGGATTATGTCCCGGTACGGAACTCTCTGGATGATATCCCTGTATTCCGGTTTTTGGCGAGATATCACCTCGTAGGCCTCTTCAAAGTCAAGCTTGTGGAAACGGCGGCCATCGGGAGTCGTTCGCTCACCATTGGGATCCGGCATGTACCGCAGGACGCAGCCAACACGGGGTACATTGTCATACGTGGAGACCGCGTAGAGCCAGCCGTCGCGGTCCTCGATGAAATCACGCAGTCGAACAGGTTTTTCCGGCATCATCATGATCACAGGGATTCGAGAAAGGCAGTCACGGCATCTGCCATGACTCCACGTCGCAGGATTGCCCTCTTCCCGATATCGACGACAGTGCTCGGCGTACCCGGAAGACGGCCCCCATCCAGCAGGAAGTCATGGTGAACATGGCACTCTGACGGAGCAACAGGATCCTTGCCCCCTGACATATTTGCGCTCGTGGCGGTTATCGGGAAGTCCAGGAGTTCGATGAGGCCTTGTGCCACGGGGTGCGCGGGAATCCGGACACCGATCAGGCCTGTCCCACCGGTAAGTATATCAGGGATACAGTTTCGTGCGGGCAGCACAACCGTTACAGGCCCTGGCAGGAAGCGTTCGATGAACAGAACCGAATCGTCATCTACGATGGAAACACCATGGACCATGTCTGCATCACACACGGCGATGGATACCGGCATCGAGAGGGGTCTTCGTTTCGCCTCGTACACCTTCATGATTGCCTCGTCGGATAGTGCGTCGGCTCCAAGACCGTAAATCGTATCGGTAGGATAGACAACAAGCCCGTCATGGCGGATGATCTCTGCAGCTCGCTCTATGGGATCCATCTTTTTTAAAATTCCCTGCCCCGGACCCGGGTTATGTCAAAGACCGCCTTACTGCTGACATGCATCACGGCAAATACCCCTGCCTGTATCGGGTCGGTCACCACCATGTCGGCATGATCGGGAACGCTCCCGGCCATCTTCAGGGCGATTACCGGGATTCCCGCCTCCTTTACCCTGTCAACCGCTTTAGATATCTCCCCACCCATCAATGACCCGGCCATGACCAGGATTGCCGCCCGCGGAAGACGGGCCACCGCGTCCACCGCCTGGGCGACGGTCTTCTCGCCGACCAGGGGGATGGTATCCACCGAGATCCGCTCTCCCCTGATATTATGCCGATCGGCCTCGTTTACCGCACCAAGGGCCACCTGGGCAACCTGTGCACCGCCACCGATGATGATAACACGGGTACCGTAGATGTGGCTGAAGGGCTCGAAGGGGTGGACAGCCTGGACAGAGGGAATTTTTTCCAGTTCCCCAATCATCGCTTCCTGGTCGGTGCAATCATGGTATTCGATGTAGAGCTCTGCAAGATCCTTCAGCGGCCCCGAGTCGAAGACCTCCTGGTGGGTCATGACAATATTGGCGTCATATCGCGCGACGATCGTGGATATATCTCTTAAAACGCCTTTCAGGTTTCGTGCAATGATCCTGATGGCAAAAAGATCGTTTTCATCTTCGACCATGGTAAAAATGCGATAGCCGGGGATCGAACCCGGGTTAGAGGCTTGGGAAGCCCCTGTCCTGCCGCTAGACTACTATCGCAAATGTTCCACTACTCTATTTGCGATCATTCAGAGATAAGGGTTTTTGTCCGTTCAGAGGGGCCTGGAGAGACTACTCCGGAGGTTTTCCCCGCGATTTTACCCGCTCAAGTTCCCTGATCAATTCGCGATGGTATGCAAGCATCATATCGCTCATAACACCAAACATGAATATCTGGAACCCCACGATGATGAGGAGCACGGTCAGGATGGTAAGCGGGATATGATCGATATTCTTGAACCATTCGATGAGGACATAGATCCCGGTCGCAATTCCTGCGAGGACGACAATCACTCCGATTAAGCCGAAATAGAAGAGGGGGTTGCTGATCTTGGCAAGCCGGTAGATGGTCGCCAGGATCTTGAAGCCGTCATGGAAGGGATTCAGTTTTGTCGGCGTCCCTGCCCGCTCGAGGTACGAGATCTCCACTG
>LKUF01000238.1 GCA_001412335.1 Methanolinea sp. SDB | reverse complement strand
TAGAGGATATCGGCAACCTGCGTGATGACGCTCAATGCGTGTGCGAGGGCCGTGTCCGGAGAAAACCCGTAGATAGACTGCAACTCGGAGAAATTCACCTTGGTCGATGCCTCGAACGCGAGGTCCTTTAACCGGTCGTTCCTGCTCTGGAAATAGGTCCTGCCCTCGTATCCAAGGGCGAAGAGACATTTCAGGTACTCTCTTCCGTATTCGTCGCACAGTCTCCATGGAATCTCCCGCACCGCGTGGGCTTCCCGGTCTGCTATCGTGATATAGCCGGACCCTCCCTGGACCACGTGCCAGACAACCTCCTTCATCACCAGGAGGTGACCCAGGTGCGGATGTCCCGACGGCATGAAACCGGTAAGGATGTGGAACGGGGTCTTATGCCGTATCGCCTCTGCAATCTGCCCGTAGTCGCGGTGTCCCACCACGATTCCCCGCCTCATGAAGTACGGCACTTCGGGGAGGATGTGTTTGACTTTTGATATTGGTTCGATGCCGAATTCGGAAAAAAGCTTCTCGATGTCGACGGTCTGCTGGCTTGACCATGGATTTATCTCCTGATTCATCTCTTCAACTCACAGTTTCACGCGTGCAAATTCAACGTATTGTATTTTTGTACTACATTCACAGCCAAACAACATCTTCTTTTTCACACTGTGAGCCAGGCGGACAGAGCGGGATATGGTGCTCATGGGAAGGGCGACGCCCCGGGAGATGGCATGCACCAGCATTTCAGAGTGAGGTTTTTTGCCAGAATAAACCCTGAAATGGTGGCCAAACTTGTAACCGGTCCGGGGAGTGTAGCCCTTCGCCCTCAAGTCATCGTAGACTCGCCTCTTCTCCCGCAGTTCAACATCCTGGGCGGCAATGCTTTCGGCATACAAATCGGGATCCTGTGTCTCCCCGTTCTTTTTGAGGGTAAGGATCCCTGTTGCCGACAGGTGGAGGATCTCGAGCGGGGAGAGCACCAGGCGGTCTTCATCGAGCCGCATCCCAAAAGACAAAATTCCTGTCGCATCCATCTCTGCCGCACGAACAATCGCCGCCCTTCCCACCAGGAGGCCGGAGAGCGCGGAGAGACTGGTTCCGGCTCCTGTCTCGGCAAGGACCGGTATCTTCACTTCATAGTAGGTGAGCTCGTTCTCATCGTCAACCACGGCGAGGACATGCTGTTTTCGCATGTTGGCAGAGGCGATCGCTTCCCCGATGAGGACGTCGAAATCGATGAGATCCCTTTCGGAAAGGACCCTGACGAGATACTGGGATTGCCCGCTTCCCGGTCGCTGGCCCCTCCGGAAGACACGGAAGTCATGCGGGCCCGTCTGTATCGCGTAGCCGCGTTCCCTGATATCGCGGTACACAAGAAAATTCCGCAAAAAATCCGGTTTTTCCGCAAATAACGAGATTAACCGGTCAAAATCGTAGCCCGGAATGGTGATCTTCTCCCTGTGGACGAGGTAGGCTGCCTCCTCGGGGGCGAGGCGGAGACCTGCCTTCTCAGGCCTTCCATAGCCGCTCTGGTCGTACAGGGCACGTCCTTCCGGACCGAGAAGCACCCTGTCCCCGTCAAATCTGGCTTTCATTTGGGAATTATTGGACGCCCGCGGTAATAATGTACGGTGCATGACCCCCGGGGAAGACAGGATAGACGATAACGGGTGTGCACGCTTGATATACCATATATTGCGATATACCAACAGGATAAAGCCGGAGAGAGATCGAGGATGAGAGGATTTCCTGAAAAATTACAAAGATCATTCATAAGAAATTCAGAATGCTGGAGCGTTTGGACCAAAAATTTGATTATTAAACCCTGATATAAAAAATAGCACCAATTAAAGACTCGCGTGCGGCATGCGACTGCCGGCCGTTTAGATTACATAAGTAATACTATTGTAGTACTTTCGGGCAAATTGCGGTCCTATTGTAGAAGAACTTATAGAACGATACGAAAAACCTCTGTTCTACAGCGGCGGTGCAGTCCCCCAGGGTGAGGTCCGGGCCGCCACTTTTTCGGGGTAATTCCAGTGGTGACGGCAGAAAGTGCACACAGTATCGTAAATGTCGCAGGATTTCTCGATATCTCGACCGTGAACGGACCCGGCAGGAGGGCGGTGCTCTGGGTCCAGGGCTGTCCGTTGTCCTGCAGGGACTGTTTCAACAGTGATCTCCGGGAATTCGTTCCCAGGATACCCATGACCGTCGGGATGGTATCAGAAAAGATCCTCGGGATTCCCGGGATCGAGGGAGTCACCTTCTCAGGCGGCGAGCCGTTCTGCCAGGCAAAAACCCTCTCCATCCTCGGACAGGTAGTCAGGGAAGAAGGACTGAATATTGTGACGTTTACGGGATTTCCCTACCACTACATCAGAAAAAAGGACAAGCCCTCGTGGAACAGCCTCCTGGAGGTGACCGATCTCCTGGTGGCAGGACCATTCATACCCCGCCTCCGGTGCAGCGTCCCCATGGTCTCATCGTCAAACCAGCAACTCGTCCACCTTTCCGGAAGGCTCGCTGGAAGAGAGGGGGAATGTCCCGATGCCGGAGATATCACCGAATTTTCGATATCCCCGGCAGGGGAAGTGACGGCCACGGGCTACCGTGCCGGGCTCCTCGCAGGGCTTAACCGCCCCGGCCTTTCTGGGGAGGGAGGGTTCTAAAATGTCGCATTTCAGCCGAATCAAGACAAAGATCAGGGATCGCACAGTGCTCACAGAATGCCTCAGGGATATGGGTTACCAGGTCAGGGAAGGCGGAACCATCCAGGGCTACGAGGGATTGCAGGAAGTCGATCTCGCCGCTTCGTCCGGAAAGGGGTATGATATCGGTTTCATCTCCGACGACGAGGGATGCCTCGACATGGTTGCCGACTGGTGGGGTGTCAGGGATACGGACCGTCGCGCGATGGAGCGGGTACGCGACCGCATCACCAGTATCCAGAAGGAGTACGCGGTCCGGAACGTCATTGAGCAGACAAAAAACCAGGGCTTCTCCGTTGTGGAACAGACCGAGGAGAGTGACGGATCTGTGCGGATAGTCGTCCGGAGGTGGGTTTGAGAAGATGAGCCAGGAAGAGCCGGACCAGAAGAGCCAGATCAATATCTTTTTGCGGGCACGGGCAACCCTCCTCGTCATCGTCACCGCAGAGGAGGAACGGGCAATCAAGGTCCTGCGGGAGGTCTGTGACCAGTGGAACCCGCCCAGGCAGTGCCTCTCCTGGGATATCGTGGATGGATTTTTCGCGGTGAACGGGGGGAAGGCGAACGGGTGCAGTTCGCGTGATCCGCTTACGGCACTCGATGAATTGCAGAAGACCGATGAGAGCGCGGTCATCATTCTCAAGGATTTCCACGAATTCTGGACAAACCCTGCAGTTAAACGCAAGTTACGAAACCTCTCCCAGAAGTTCCGTTTTTCCCGCCGCACGATTGCAATCATCACCCCCTCATTGAAGATCCCGGACGAGATACGGGATGAGACCGTGATCATCCACTTTCCGCCGCCTTCTGCACAGGAACTCGATGACGAACTGGAAGCGCTCACGCGGTCCAGCGGCGTGTCGATCTCGCTCACCCCCCTCGGACGGGAAAAACTCATCCAGGCAGCGCTTGGTATGTCTCTGAACCAGGCAAGGCGTTCGTTCTCGAAAGCCATCGTCCGGCATGGGAGACTGGACGACCGCGACATCGACGAGGTTGTCGCGGAAAAAAAGGACATCCTCTCACAGAGCGAGGCGCTGGAGTTCTATAGCTCCACCGAGACTCCGGAAAACGTGGGCGGACTGGCGATGCTCAAGGAATGGCTCAGGCTCCGCGAGAGGGCGTTTTCCCGGGAGGCCAGGGAATACGGACTTCCGTCTCCGAAGGGGATAGCCCTGATCGGAATACCCGGGACGGGAAAGAGCCTTGCCGCGAAGATGATTGCAGGCCTCTGGCGCCTCCCGCTCCTGCGGCTGGACGTGGGAGCCCTCTTCGGCAGTTTCGTGGGGGAATCGGAGGAGCGGACCAGGAGGGCGCTCTCGCTTGCAGAGACCATTTCTCCCTGTATATTGTGGATAGATGAGATGGAGAAGGCATTCTCATTCGGAACCGGCGATTCGGGAACAAGCCAGCGCGTCTTTGCCAGTATCCTCACCTGGATGCAGGACAAGACGGCACCCTGCTTCGTGGTGGCGACGGCGAACGATATCGCTGCACTGCCGCCTGAACTGTTGAGAAAAGGACGCTTTGATGAGATATTCTTCCTGGATCTCCCGGGATATGACGAGAGGCGGGAGATCTTCTCTGTTCACCTGAAGAAGAGGAAGTGCCTGCCCGAGGAGTTCGATCTCGATCACCTCGCAATCGCCTCCGATGGCTATGTCGGGGCCGAGATCGAGCAGACTGTCATCGATGCGATGTACAGGGCCTTCAACCAGGAGATGAGAAAGATCACCACCGGCGATATACTCTCTGCCCTCAATGCGCAGGTGCCACTCTCCGTCTCGCAGCGCGAGGTGGTCGCAAGCCTGCGGGCATGGCTCTCTGAAGGGCGTGCCGTCTCGGCATCGGCAGAGGAGACCCGGAGGGATGATACATCACAGATCAGGCTGGATCCCATTGACGAAGTCCAGTGATTCCCGGAGCGCCGCCCTGGCCGGAGTGAAGAAAAAGGAATTGCACCGCATTCTTCCGTCCGTGTGGTCAGTATTTCGATACAGTGAGATGAAAAACCTCTCCAGGGATGCATCCCGGGGGGATCGACAGGCCGTGCGGCTGCTGGCAGAGGCCGTATGCGGGGCAGACGGGGATCGGGCGGCACGGGCGAGGGAGTATCTCTCGTCGCTTCGCAACCGGGATGCAATCGAGGGCATCTGCGAATGCCTGCTCCATTCTGAGAACGGATCTCTCGATTCACTCTGTATACAGAACGGTTACTTCCCTGAGGACGAGGAGATACGAGCGGTATTCTACCTTGCTACCGGCCAGATCGGCCGCTACAATGACCTCGACATCCTGGAGGACCGCCCCCTGCTCACGGGAGGGTTTCACCGCGTGCCCGGACCGGCCAGGATGAAAGTGCTTTCGACCGCGAGGCGGGCGGGCATGGGCGCCGTGATGGCCGATATCATCTCCGGGCACAATGCTCCTCCACGGACCGGTTGCTCGCTCAAGGAATGGCGGGCACTTGCACAGTCACTCGCCCAGGCGGGTGAATGGATGCGGATATGGAGAATCTTGTTCGATGCTCCCGTTCCCGTTGCCGTCGAGATGCTGGCCATGTTGAAGAGTTCGGGCTGGAACCCGGGACCCCATGACGAAGCAACCTGGAAGAGACTGGCGGGACTCCTCCCTGACTCCTGGACCTACCCGGACCCACCGGCAGAGCCGGCCGTTGTCCTTGACGGCCCACGCGAGGCGGTGAACCGGATGGTGCTCCATCCGGGTGGACGCCTGCTCGCAGCAGGAAGTTATGACGGGACGATCACCCTCTTTGGACTTCCCGGAGGCGTACTCCTCCATTCCATTCATACCGGGTGCGGTCAAATCCGTGACCTCCGTTTCTCGCCTGACGGCAGGATGCTCGCGGCTGCGGGGACCGATCCCGGTATCTGCCTCGTCGACCCCGTGGAGGGGAGAGTAGCTATTTCCATCGGAAAAGAGGCAGGAGCGGCCAACCACCTGGTGTTTCTGCCCGATTCAGACTCGCTTGTTCATGACGGGAGGGGGGGAGGTATATACCTGACTCGTGTGGAAACGGGCGACACGACCGCTCTTTTTCCAGGGGACAGGGAGAGTATCACCGGACTTTTTTCTTCGCCATCGGGAGGGGAGATCTTCTGGGGTACGGAGACGGGTCGTATCCGGTCACTTACCATTGGAGGGGGTGAGATCACTGAATATCCCGGCCACAAAAACCCGGTCACATTCGTCTCCGGAACGTGCAGCGGGCAGTACCTGGTGAGCGCTGCAACGATAGGAAGGATCCGGATCCAGGATACCGGGAACGGCAGGAGCGCGGGCCGTGCCGGGAGTGACGGGCTACGCTGCACGGCGGTGGCGGTTGCGCCGGGAAAGGAAGTCTGTGCCTTTGCAACCGGGAAGGGGGAGATATCTGTCATCGGTATCCCGGGTGGGCGAGTGCAGGCGTCATTCGGGGTATATAAGGAAGGGGGCGTGACGGCACTTGCATTCTCACCGGACGGATCGGTGCTGGTCGCAGGCGGAAGATCCGGTCACATCCATATCTGGAGGATCGCGGATTGCCGGCTGATCAGGAGGGTGAAAGCACATGAAAGCACTGTTAAATGCATCTCTGTCAATTCGGCAGGCACGGCGGTCGCAAGCTCGGGCTGGGACGGTTTGATCACGCTCCATTCGCTTGCGGACGGTAGACTTGTCCATTCAATGAAGGTCGATCCTGCCGGTATCTCGTCACTGGCACCGGCGGGGGATGGGGACCTGATCATATACGGGACAGTGAACGGGAACGTGAGAGCCCGGAGTATTCCGGACGGGGTGCTGGCAGCTGCATTCAGCGCGTACACACCGGGTATCCGCTCGATCGCTGTCGACAGCAGGGGGAGTTACGTCGCCTGCGCCGGGACAGACAGGATAGTCAGTATTTGGAGGATAAGAGACGGGTCACTCGCCGGGAGCATCGTCGGAAATTCAGGCAATATTCATTCACTGGCTGTACAGCCAGGAGATCGCCTCATCGCAGGTGGAGGATGGGATCACCTGGTACGGCTGTGGTCATTTCCGAAGGGAGATTTGCAGGCAGAACTCTCCGGGCACCGCAGCCTGGTTTCCTGCCTTGCTTTCTCCCATGACGGCGCATTCCTCTGCAGCGGTTCCAATGACCGGACCGTGAGGGTCTGGGGAGCAGATGGAGAGATCCTCGCCGTCTGCGAGGGGCACAGCCATGTCATCTCATGCATCGCGATCTCACCTGACAATTCACAGCTCTTCACGGGGAGCAGGGATGGGACCGTGCGTGCCTGGTCCCTGCCTGATGGGAAAGAACTCGCATGCCTGGGCCCACACTCATCCCATGTAACTGCACTTGCATCCGGGCCGGATCCTGGTATTCTGGCAGCAGGATGCGAAGACGGCTCGATCCGGCTGTGGGGGTTGCCTGACGGCGAGGTGATACGGCAGCTAAACGACCATGTATCCCCGGTAAGAGGTCTTGCATTCACCGGTGATGGGAATATCCTTGTTGCCGGGTATGAAGACGGGATGCTCCGGAGCCGGCCCCTGCCCTGGACAAAACCCCTCGGCCTGGCACTGCCGCCAGACCTGGAATTCGTCTCACGCCAGGTCAGGGATGGAAGGGCAGGGGCCCGCTCATCGCGGTACCAGTGGGAATTTTTAGAGACGCTTCTCAGGGTCAAATTCCGGTGGGAGATCGGGCACAGCGATCATGACACGCGGATCGGACCCTTCGACATAGAGATCGTGGAGTGAGTGAATGGCCGATGGAAAAAACGCGGATCCAGACAGGATTGCCATCGATTTCGGGACGAGCAATACCGTGATCTCGGCATGGAATGACGATCTCGGAAGTGCGGAGACGCTTGACCTGCCTGGCTGGTCGAAGACGTTTGCCGCCGGGAAAGCAGGAGAACGCAACGAGGAGATATCTGTCATTCCGTCCCTGATACATTTCACCTGCTCCGGCCGGCAGTGGATAGGACGCCAGGTGGAAGAACAGGACCTTTTGGACGCTCCATCGACCGTCAGGTGGATGAAGCACTACCTGGCAGGCAAAAGCCCGGTCCGCCTCAATATCAACGGTTCGTCAATGAGCTATTTCGAGGCCGGTGAAGTATTTCTCAGGAGCATCCTTGCCCAGCTCATGGAACACTGCAGGAGTCGTGGCCACGAGGCAGAGATCGTCTTTACCGTACCGGTGGAGGCGTCGGAACAGTACGGCGACTGGATCGGAACCGTTGCTGAAAAGGCAGGAATAACCCGTTTCCGCCTGATCGACGAAGCCTCGGCTGCGGCCCTCGCATACCAGGTCAGTCTCTCTCCTGGCGATTCGTTCATGATCATCGACATCGGCGGCGGAACGACGGATGTATCAGTGGTTGCGGTGGATGCGGATCTTTCCATTCCTTCGAAAAGACGGTGCCGTGTGCTGGGAAAAGCCGGAGACGACCTTGGGGGTATACACATCGACAGGTGGGTAGTGCAGGAGATCCGAAAGAGAGCTGGGATCGGGAGAGAGGCAGATGTCAGCAGGGGTCTTCTTCGGGCCTGTGAAAAGGCAAAGGAGATCCTCTCGTTTGAAGAATCGGTACATATCGGCAGGGATGGATCAGTCGGTGAACTTGGTGAGCCACTGCTCTTTTCGAGAGAAGAGATGGAGGAACTGCTCGATTCCCATGACTTCTTCTCCCGCATTCACTCCACCATCCAGCGGGCGATGAATGCAGCCATCTCACGGGGATACACGGAGGACCGGATCCGCGCTGTCGTGATGGTGGGGGGATGCAGCGCCATTCCGTCCATCCAGTCTACACTCCGCAGGAGGTTTGGGAACTCACGGGTGTTTGTAGACCGCCCGATCGATGCGGTTGCCCGCGGTGCAGCCGCATTTGCCGCTGGAATTGGATTTTCCGACCACATCCAGCATGATTATGCGATAAAATTCTGGAATAGCGATCGATTGTCCCATGAATTCAGGACGATCGTGAAGAAGGGCACACCATATCCGAGCACCGGCCCCGTCGCCACGCTCCGCATTCGCGGGACGTATGAAGGCCAGAGACAGTTCGGCATCCCGATCTACGAGATCGGGGAGAATGGCGGACGGAGAGGGGAAGATGACCTGGAGATAGTCGCTGATTCCAGCGGATCCATGAGACTGATCGCGGTGCAGACGCATATCGACGAGGGCAGGGCCCGTTTCTGGATGAACGAGAATAACCCGACTTTCCTTGTGGCCGACCCACCTGCCGCATTGAATGAAGCGCGTTTTGAACTGACTTTTGGGATTGACGGCAACAGGCGTCTCCTCGTGACCTCCCGTGACATGAAGACCGGCGGAATGGTGACAAGAGACCACCCGGTTGCACGGCTTATATGAAAAAAACCGGAGATATGAAAGATGGAAATGCATGAACTCGAAATAATTATTGAATCTGATGGAAACACGATCATTCACGTAAAAGGTGCAAAAGGGAGTGAATGTCTCGATATCACCGGGGCTCTCGAGGAGAGACTCGGTACGGTCACGGACAGGACGTTCACTGCAGATTATTATGCACAACCGGATCATGTCCAAAACAGGGAGACCCTTGCGGAAAAAAACGGCCAGGGTTCCCGGGACTGATACGAACGGTCCAGCCGGCAGGATACGCGGCGATTGGTCCCTATTCGCCCGCGAGCTGCCGGACTTTTAAGATGTTGCCTGCATCGTCCCTCCTGGAATCGACAGGCGTCTCGCAGATGAGGGGGCGGGTGCGGAAGAGTTCCTCTTTTAACATACTGGAAAACCCCTCCTCGCCGATGGCCCCAAGACCGATATGCTCGTGGCGGTCAAGCCCGGATCCAAGTTCGCCTTTCGTGTCATTCAGGTGGATTACCCTGATCATATCCAGCCCTATGATCGAATCGAGCGCGTCTGTGACCACTCCGAGCGCCCCTGGTGTCCGCAGGTCGTACCCGGCGGCAAAGGCATGACACGTATCAAAACAGACGCCGACCCTGTTGATCTGCGTTATTCTGTCGATGACCGCTGCGATATCCTCGAACGTGCTACCCACCCCGTTCTTCTCGCCGGCGGTGTTCTCCAACAGGAGCATGACGTCGTTATCAGCTGCATCGAGTGCACGGTTTACCGCCGCTATGACACGCCTGCGGCCATTCTCAATCCCGTCCCCGAGATGATGGCCAAGGTGGGTGACGAGGTACGGGATGCCGAGTTCCCCGCACCGAAAGATCTCGGCAGCAAGATCCTCAACTGACTTCTCATATATCTCCTCCCTCGGCGTTGCAAGGTTTGGAAGGTACGGCATGTGAACCACGACGGGTGATATGGAAGTCTTCACCAGTTCGTTACGGAATCCTGCAGATATCTCCGGGTCAAGCGGTTTGAACCTCCACCCCCGCGGATTTCGCGAAAAGATCTGGAACGTATCGCAGCCAGTCTTTTCTGCCCTGTCCACCGCTTTTACGATGGATCCGGCGATTGAGACGTGAACTCCAACCCGTATCATACTCATAGCCTTCATGAGAGTCTGGATCCCGGAACCTTAATTGCTCTGGTGCAGGAATGAAACGTTCAGTTTCCCACGTTTATCGATCGATTATGAAAAGATCACGTGATCTTCCCCTGGGAAAGCGGCATATCCATGAATGTGAAGAGGCAGGACCCCTCGTTGAAAAATGATGCTTCGTGTGCATCACGTCATTCATCGTCAGCAGGTGCTTCATTCATGATGTCGCGGACCTCTTCGAGAACCGCTGCTTTATGAAAAGGTTTTATGATATAGCCGGATGCCCCGAATTTTACCGCGTCACGGACAGAGAATTCCTGGTGGTCCCCCGAACAGATCACCACCTTGATGGACGGATCGATCTCCCTTATCACTTTCAGTGTCTCGATGCCACGCATCTTTGGCATGACCAGGTCCAGGATCACCATCTGCGGCGAAAGATGACGGACCTTCTGTATGCATTCCTCCCCGTCGCCAGCCTCACCGACTATCGTGTGACCTCCGGATACCAGGATCTGCTTTAACAGGAATCTCGCCATTTCCGAATCGTCGACCAGAAGGATATCAACCATACAGACTCAAACTCCGGTTATCTTGAATTGGTATATACAAAACAGGTGATCCGAGAATAAAAAGGTAATCCTCTGAATCAAGCGCCAAACCCATCTATTGTTTCAGAAAACCAGTTTGAACCTGTTTTTTCCCTTTTTTCGGGGTAACTGCCGTTCACTGATGAACCCGTCGAGCCATTATTCCAACCAGGACCATCGTATTATTTTATATAACGTTTTGATCGATTCTTCTCTGGTGAGCGGGGTTGTCCCCACTTGCCAGCAGACAATGGTTTTCGGAACCGAACCGGATGGAAAATTCGTGCCTCGCCATTCGGTGAAGAACCGGGAAAACCGTGTCTGATAAAAGACAGATGTAGGAATGCAAAAGAAGAGATAAAGACAGGATCATCGGTCGGCGTCCTGTCTTTTCCATGCTCAATCGGCTACAAGATATGGTTTTAGCAGCCAGCGATACAGTAAGGGTATGACTGATTCCCTTAAATACAATACCTATTTTTTGGGCATGAGACGTGAGACCTCCTGGAGGATCGCCCTGCCAAAATCGGTTGTTGTGGCATCCCCACCAAGGTCTTTTGTCCTGATCCCGCGTCCTGTCACGTTTTGTATGGCCTGCTCCACCAGTTCTGACGACCCATTCTGCCCGATATGGGAGAGCAACATGGCGGCACTGCGTATGGCCGCGATGGGGTTGGCAATATTTCTCCCAGCGATGTCAGGCGCACTTCCATGAACAGGTTCGAACAATGCGTGGTTCCTTCCGATATTCGCACTCGGGAGCAGTCCCAGACCTCCGACGAGGTAGGCTGCCACATCGGACAGGATGTCTCCGAACATGTTGGTGGTCACGATGACATCATGATCGGCAGGATGCTGGAGTACATCAAGGCAGAGGGCGTCGATATAGGATTCTTTGAACATTACGCCGGCCCATTTTGCCTCTTTGATACAGATATCACGGAAGAAGACGTCGGATTTGAGCACGTTCGCCTTGTGCCCGATGGTCAGCCCGCGACGGTTTGCCGCACACCTGCAGGCATAACGGGCAATCCGCTCGCTTCCCTTTCTTGATACGCACCTGACCGTGCAGGCCTGGTCCTCCTCGATCTTCTCGATTCCCGAGTACAGTCCCTCGGTATTCTCCCTCACGATAAGCATGTCGAAGCCTTTACCGCGGATGGGGCGGACGTTCGCATACAGGTCGAGGGCCTTTCGGATCTGGACCACGACGCTCCGGTAGTCTCGGGACGGAGGGGTTGTGACGGCACCGAACAGGATAGCGTCAGCAGACTCAAGGAGAGAGAGATCCGCCTCTGTTATCGCCGTTCCTGCCTTTTCCCACCTGCCAAGGCCCACTTCCACGGGGAAAAATTCGAACTCGGGGTGCAGAAGGGCGAGTATTTCCATGGCAACAGGGATCACCTCTCTTCCTATCCCGTCGCCCTCGACTACCACGATCTTCATGAACGCTCTCTCCATTGTCTCAACAGTTCAATGACCGCGTTGTATACCCGCCGGGGGCTCGCCCCCCAGTGAACCACGGCTCCGAATTTGCCCCCGTATATGCCGATCCCTTCACGTTCACTGCGACAGCACCGTGCGATAAACGGTTCTTCCGTCACCATGCCGACAGGGCAGATGTCCCGCAATTCGAAGTTGTCTCCATAGCACTCGCGGAATAACTGTGACGCCGTCATGCAGCCTGCCACGGTCTCCCCTCCGAGCATGAGGTCCGCATCAAGGGTTTTTTGAAATCCCGAAGCCCGGCAGGGGTACACGTCGGCTTTCACCTGTGAGATATCCCGGAGATTGTGGGAAAAGATTACATCCAGCTCCCCGAAGATCCCGGTCTCCTCGAGATCCCTGATCGCCGCCGAGAGTGTCGGGCGCGGGGGTATCACGTCATAGACATGGACGGTTGTGAGTGCGCCTGGATCCGGGTCCAGGACAAAGGTCACATGCTCGTCGAGTCCGGTAAATATCGTGCACCGGTATCCGCTTTCGCTGGCAAGCTGCACGAGCTTTGCCCTGTCATTGATCTGGACCTTCTCCGGGTACACCTGGATCTCTTCCGGCCGGGCGAGGACGCGGACATCCAGGATATCTCTCATCAGCCCGTCTCCTGCAGGATCCGGGTTCACCTCCAGCAATTCAAGGCCGTTTACCTTCTCGCGGATGAGATACCTCGAGAGAAAATAGACCTTATCCCCGCACGGCCTGGCAGACGCGGTCCCGACTACCTTGTACTCCAGGGGAAATATCATCTTTTATCTCTCCAATATGCCACAAGCCCGCCGGCATGCAGGATTTCAAGCATCCTTGGCGAGAGCGGACGAATCGGATAGCTGCGGCCCCCTGCCTGCACCTCTCCACCGTCCAGGTCGACCGTGACGTCTTCTCCTTCAACGCACTCACATCTGACTTCGAGCACGGGCAGACCTACATTTATCGAATTCCGGAAGAATATGCGGGCGAAGCTGGGAGCGATGACAGCCTGTACACCCGCCTCTTTCAATGCCACCGGTGCCTGCTCGCGCGAGGACCCGCAGCCGAAATTTTTGCCTGCCACGATGACGGAGCCATCCAGTCTCCCGGCAAGCGCGGGATCGAGATCCTCGAACACGTGCGTGGCCCAGAGCCTCCGGTCTTTTGTCCGGAGGTACCGTCCTGCGATGATCATGTCGGTATCGATATCCTCACCAAGACAGACGGCTCTCCCTTTTATCTGCATTTTATCCCTCCCAGACTGCCAGTTCTCCGGCCAGCGCACTCGTTGCCGCGGTAGCCACCGAACAGAGGTATATCTCTCCCCCTACTCCCATCCTGTTCCTGAAATTCCGGTTCGCCGTCGAGAGACAGATCTCACCTTCCCCGATGACACCCATGTGGGCACCCAGGCATGGACCGCACCCGGGGGGGAGAAGCACACACCCTGCCTGTACAATATCTGCTATCACGCCTGTGCCGACTGCCCTCAGCAGTACCTCGCGGGAAGCAGGGGCGACGACGGTCCTTACCCGGACCCTTTTCCCTTTCAGGATCTCCGCCAGTCTTTTGAGATCTTCGTAGCGGCCGTTTGTACATGTGCCGATAAAGACCTGGTCGAGCGGAAGGCCCAAAAGATCGCCTGCAGGTTTTATGGAATCGACGCGGGGCGGGACTGCGACGACGGGGACGATATCATCCAGGTCGATCCCTATCTCCTTCTCGTACCGGCACTCTTCCGGGTGCTGGATTGCAGTTTTTTGGCCTGATTCGGAGAGGTACTGTATCGTGACTTCATCCGCATAGAAAAGACCGGTTTTTGCCCCGGTCTCGACGGCAAGGTTGCTCACCGTCTGCCGGGAGTCCATGGAGAGACCTGCGACGCCGTCCCCGACAAATTCGATGGAACGGTATGTAGCGCCGTCCATGCCAAGCCGCCCGACATACGCAAGGGCAAGATCCTTGGCCTCTGCAGGTGCCCGTACATTTCCTTCCAGGTGGATTGCGATGGTCTCGGGTACGCGAAACCAGCTCTTGCCCGAGATCCATATGGCAGCCATATCAGTTGCTCCGACACCGGTGGCAAAGGCACCAAACGCGCCGAGGGTGCAGGTATGGGAATCTGCACCGACGATTATCTCACCGGGCAGCGCAGATCCTTCTCCCATCACCTGGTGACAGATCCCGCTGCCCACATCACAGAAATGGAGGCCCTTGGATCTGGCGAATGTGCGAAGCTCTGCCTGAAGGCCGGCAGTCGTGGAGTTGTTGGCGGGAGCTATGTGGTCAAAGAGCAGGTATACCCGTTCCGGGAATGCAACCGTGTTTGTGCCCATCGCATGCCATGCTTCCAGGGTGAGCACCCCGGTTCCGTCATGTGCATATGCCCTGTCCACCTCCCTGTCGACGAACTCACCCGCCGCACCTCCAAGAATCCGTTCCGAGAGCGTGCTCATGAAACGGTCTCCTTCTTGGCGTGGCGAATCAGTGCGGTCAGGGTCTCGGGTGTGATCCCGCACTTGCTCTCCCCCAGTTCCTTCACCTCGTCAAGGATCTGGCAGATCTGTTCCTCGTTGAGCGAATATCCAAGTCCTGCCACGACATGCTCGAGCGCCTTCTTGCCGGTGTGCTTGCCGAGGATGAACCGCCGCTCCTGTCCAACGAGTTCAGGCATGAAATACTCATACGTGGAGGGGTCTTCAAGAATTGCCGCTATGTGAATCCCGCTTTCATGGGCGAAGGCGTGCTCGCCCACAACGGGTTTTGTCTTCTCCATGCGTATCCCCGAGAACTCCTCAACCATCTTCGAGAGGGCAAGCAGGTGCGAGAGATCATATCTCTCCACACCACCTTTCACCTGGACTGATACGAGCACCTCCTCGAGAGCAGCGTTTCCTGCCCGTTCGCCGATACCGTTTACGGTGGTGTGGAGCTGGAAGGCCCCGGCCTCGGCCGCAGTCACTGTGTTGGCGGTTGCACACCCCAGATCGTTATGACAGTGGACGCAGAGCGGGGTTTTTGAGAATGAGACCAGTTCAGACATGATCGTATACATCTCTGTGGGGAGAAGACAACCCACCGTATCGGCGAACGAGACGAGATCGGCACCGTGCTCCCGGCCCTTTCCATACACGTTCTTCAGGAAGGCCAATTCGGTCCTTGATGCGTCCTCTGCAGCGAACCGCACCTCGAGACCGTGGTCTTTTGCAAGGTCGATCATCTGCA
>LKUF01000237.1 GCA_001412335.1 Methanolinea sp. SDB | reverse complement strand
CCGGGACCAACGGTCAGGATGATGCGGAGCTAACCGGGACCAAGGGTCACGATGATGCGGAGCTAACCGGAACCAAGGGTCACGATGATGCGGAGCGATCGCGTTGCATCATCCATGTCGATATAGTCAATCTTCACAGGGACGGAGAGGCCGGAGGCAAGAATGCAGGCTGAAAGGCTGCATATCCCGCATGGATGCATGGTGCATATCTTTGGCGACTCGCCGGCGACAAGGCGGCATCCATCGTAGAACCGGTAGCCTTTCACAGAAACGATGACCGAGTCGCCGTCCCGTGACAGCCCGGCAGTATCCGCATATTCCAGGATGTCCTCGATTATCTCTTTTACCGCGTTGAAACTCTCGTTCTCCCCTTGTGGCGTGTGAAATCCGTGGCGTCTTTTCAGGAGATCGATTACTCGAGCAGCATCAGGGATGAGCCGTATCCCGGGACTTTCACCATCGATCACGAACGAGAAATCGGGAATTGTGTCCGGTGGTAGGCTGTCTGTTACCGGTACGAACTCTTTGACATCCGCCGATCCCGGCTCTCCGGGGATGAACCAGGCATTCCCCCTGACTCCCAAATCTGCTATGATCCTGCAGATATTGATGCTTCCCATCACCGGGAGCAGGGACGCGACACGGGCATCCACGGGTTCGGGCTTCGAGAATGTCAGGAGAAAGACACCGCAAAGGAAGGCTGCCACGCCGCACAGGAAGAGCGTGGCGCTCGTGATGTCTGATCTGTTCAGCAGTGTTGCGGCCAGCAGGAGGAGGAACGCGGCCGAGAGCATTACGATCCCGGAGACCTGGTAATCGTTATACTGGTGCCGCTTCATCAGCAACCCCCGATACCCGTACCCTGAGGCGGTGTTCGTTCAGAAGAATTCCCATGATTAATACTCCCGCTAAGATGAGTGCGACAGGGAAGAGAAGCCCCGGGTTTTTGAAAGAGACCAGCAGATAACCTGCACCGGCCATGACCAGTGCATACGCAAAAAAGATGATGTACTCCACTCGTTCTGAAAACACTCCCGTCGAATAGAGGAAAAATGCGATGAGTACCAGCTGTCCGGCAAAGCCTGCTGCAAAGGATGACGGCAACGTGGCAAAAACCGGTGCCTCACCAAAACAGAGCGTGTAAAACCCCCTGTTTGGGGATTTCAAAGCAGCAACCATCACGACAACTGCGAGGATAAGTGCACCAATTATGACCTGCATGTCGTCCGAGCGGATACTTCCTGCAAGGATCGTGGCACAAAAAGCACCTCCAAGCAGGAGATACCAAATCGTGCATCTCATTGTATCACCTGGATATCATGTGCACCGAATCTCTCGAGCTTCCTGACGAGTTCCCCACCTGCCAAGGCCCGGGGAACCTCGCACGAGACCCGTATGCCTCTCATCCTCGACTGGTAGATCAGGGCCTGGATGTGGCTCTGGTCACCCTGGAAGAGGCTGAAGATGTAGATCCGTCCGAGATTCTCCTTCGAGGACATTCGTGCGACCTGGAGATCGAAGAGCGAAGGGTGCATCTCTGGCACGAAAGATTCGTATATCTTCAGAAGGGCGTGGAGATACCGGCTCTTTCCGGTATCTCCAGCTGAACCCTCCAGCTCGTTCTCTACCTGTTTTTTCAGGTACCGGGCAGGCCCGGCATCAAGGTTCCGGTATGCATGGACCAGCTGTGGATAGGAGCGGTTGCTCGCAATGGCGGTTCTTACCCGGGAAAGTGATGTTTCGTCAGGGAGATACCTGATAAGGTTCATCCCGGATACCAGGACCAGGGAACATTTTTTTCGTTCCCGTGCCGCATCCCTGAATGCCTGGAGAAAGGAGCCTGAAAGGCTGTCCCAGCTATCAGTGAGATCTCCGGCATTGCCGGAAAAGTCAAGCACGAAGAGGGATGGAACCCCGACAAGACCTGCATACTCCCGTACAAACATCTTTCCATGCTTTGCAGTCATCTTCCAGTCAATGCTCCTTGGATCATCGCCTGGAAAGTAATCCCGGAAGGCGATCACACCTGAACCCCGCAACGGACTCCGTCTCTCCTCCTCCCACTCGCCCATGGCACTGCCGGTCTTGTCTTTCCTGAACGGGCCGACAGGCTCCACCCAGATATATGGCTTTTGGAAGAGGGAATTCTGGAATTGGAAACGGCTCACGAAGAACTGGTCCCTGATCTCTGCCTCAATTCCGCGGAACCCGATATGTCCGCTCGAAAGAAGTGCTACCAGATATTGGAGATCAAAGCTCTGCCTTCCCTGCTGGTTGGATGAGACAGAGTCTCTTCCCGATACCAGCTCCGCCGAACCCGGCAGGAGATCCCGGATGAGAACCGTTGTTCCCGGTGGTACGTTGCACGTGACGGATGTTCTCACTCCGACACTTGAGCCTCTCCTGATGACCGTTTTCTGGGCAGACCGATCGATCGTTATCGAATGTAGAACGATCGAGACTCTCCGCGAGAAGACGAGAGCCCGCAGGAAGAGAAGCCCTGCAAGGGAGAAGAAGATGAAAAAGGAGTATATATTCTCAAAGAGCCAGGAAAGGGCTCCCGTCCCGGTTATCAGGAGCACGAGAGCTGTGCCGCACCTGGTGAGCTGCACGGTCAGGGCACCTCGACCTTGTCAAGAATTTCCGAGACAACCCGTGCAGGTGTGATCTCACTCAACTCGGCCTCTTTTTCAAGGATTATCCTGTGATGGAGAATCTTTGGGACCAGCCACTTTATATCGTCCGGGATCACGTAATCTCTCTTCTGAAGCGCGGCGATCGCCTTGCTTCCGCGGACGAGAGCGATTGATGCCCTCGAGCTTGCACCGAACCTGATATCCCCGTGTGTCCTTGTCGCAAGGACGATATCCCGGATATAGGAGAGCAGTTTGTCATCGATATAGATCTTCTGCACCTCATCGGCGAACCTGCTGATGTACTGGCTGTTCATGACAGGGTCCAGGTTCTCGAAGTAGAGTTCCCAATCCAGTTTTCCTGAATTCTCCCGCCTGATGATCTCCAGTTCGTCCTCGTAATCGAGTTGCGATATACTCATGGAGAACATGAACCGGTCTTTCTGTGCTTCGATGAGGGGAAAGGTCCCCTCGAACTCGAAGGGATTCTGTGTTGCGATGACGGTGAAGGGCGGCTCGATCGGCATGGTAATACCGTCAATTGTCGCCTGCCTCTCGCTCATCGCCTCGATAAAGGCACCCTGGGTCTTGGGAGGGAGGCGGTTTATCTCGTCGATGAGAAGAAAGTTCGTGAAAATAGGTCCTTTTTTCAGGGTAAAATCACGTGACCCGGGGTCGAAGATGCGGACACCGATGATGTCTGCGGGCTGGCTGTCCACCCCGCACTGGAACCGTGAAAACGTGCATCCGGCGAGCCGGGCAAGTGCCTTGACGATGGATGTCTTGCCCGTCCCCGGCGTTCCTTCAATAAGCAGGTGCCCCCTGGAAAGGAGCCCGATCATGCAGAGCTCGATGAGCCGCTCGTTGCCCACGATAAAATTCCCCATACTTTCCAGGATGGCCTGGTAGAGCTCGCCGAGATCCGCCAGATTCAATGTGTCAATCATCAGGAAACCTCCGTGTATCTCTTCCAGGCATAGAGCGATGCGCCGGCACCTACCAGGATAAAGAGTACTGTCATCATGAATTTTGACCTTTTCATATTTATAATGGCCAATACCAGAGCATCGGCCTTCGCGGTACTGCTGTGATCCTGTTCGATCAACAGGCCGGGGTTATCATGGCCGGCTAATCTCCCGAGGAATACGCTGTTCTCCCTGCTTGCATCCTGCATTCCGTTGATGAAGACAGATGGATCGGAGAGAACATAGAGTGTTCCTTCCCCGATGTATTCCCGTGAGAGGACCGTGTATCTGCCCAATCCTTCCGTTTCATCGATTCTTCCGTTTCCGTTATCATCTGTCCAGGTAAGAAGCGATGTTACGAAGACCGGGGTTCCGCCCTTTACATATGACGGGCTGTTCAGGACAAGACCCGTGAAACCGGAATTGAGGGGATCCGGTGACGAAGCATGTGCTATAACGGATGAGTGGTCACCGTATTGCCTCTCCACGCTAGTCAGGTTTGCAGGAAAGACCCTGATTTCGCTATCAAGCCCTTCCAGCAGCGTGTTTCCCGCACCCGTCTCATCTGCGAGAAATATGACATTTCCATGCGTAAGAAAATCGTGCAGATCTCTGCTCTCCTGGGTGTCGAACGGCCTCCCAGGTGCGATTATGAGAAGGAACGAGGCGTCTCTTTCTGCAAGATCTGATGTCTGCCTGATCTCTGTCGCATCCATAGCTGCACGTGATCCGAAAAACTGCGAGGTACCGTTCCATTGCATGTTGTACCGGCTGAACTCTTCGGTATTCGTTGATAAATGCAGGAAGAAGACCGAGAGGCAGACGAGCAGGAAAAACCCCGTTACCCAGAAGATCTTCCTCATTCCCGTTGCCCCCCAAAAAGCGATCCATGGATCGCTCTAGCGAGGTCGATGAATGACTGGCGTTCCTTCTCATCAGGAATCTTCACCCCGTACCGTATCGACTCATATAGCCTGACGAACGTAGAGAGATCCGCAAAGAGTGGAAGATTCGAACATTTCCTGCAGATCTCGCGCGGCGTGAGGGAAAGGGGTTTCTTCAGGGAGAGCATTCCGGCAATCTCGTCTCTTACGGATGAAAAGAGAATGTGGACTGCCTCACGGATATTTGAGTCGGCTGCCTTTGAATACGCAAGGAAGACGTCATCACCTGATGGTTCAGGCACATTCTGTCCGCTCTCCTGGATTGGCGTATCCGGAGTTGCGACGGTATCCGGCAAATCCTCTCCGGCAGTACGGGACCGTCGCAAAAAAGCAGGCATATGTGGCCTGGAACGGCGTATATAGGCATAGGCACCGATAATTGCGCCGGCAAGGACAAGTATGCCAAGAACCAGGGCGAGGACATTCTCCCAGCTGTCAAAGAAGCCTGGCTCCTGGAGCAGGGACGGGGGGATGTTTACTGAATATGCACGGCTCTGTGATTCAGAGAGTGGGACGTCCGGGTTGGAAAAGACAGCCCAGACCTGGTGATCTCCTGGTTCTGGTTTTAAGAATGCTTCGAAAAATCCAGTCCCGTCCGTCAGTGGAGAACTCATTCGCCGTCCATCGATCATGAGTCCAATAGAGACACCATCGACCGGGCCCGAATCCGAAAAGAGCCTTCCACTGCATGAGAGGCCTTTGCCAGTCACTATGGGCTCACTAAGGGACAGGAACGTATTCTCGCGCATCACGTTAAAGGATGCGATACCAGAGAACGTTGAATTTGAGAAGACGGAAAACGAGGTGTGGCGTCCTGGAGCAATTGCCCCTACACGATACCGATATTCCCAGTTTCCCCGCGAATCCGTAAACACGGATCCGGTCTTTTTCGTGTCGACAAAAATATCGATCTCTTGCCCTTCAATCTCATCTCCTGAAAGAAAGCCTCTCATACGTATCGTTTCATGAAATGCTGCCTCCCTGGGTGTAAGTGATATCGTGAGATGGAAGGAGTTACTGTCAGGAGGTGCCTGCGTCTGGAGAGTATACATGCGATTCTCCTGTTCATCCCCGATCTTTTTTACAATCTGTTCGAAATGGTCCTGGCTCTCCTCGTACCCGGTCGTGTCTAATTCGAGGTTCTCGCTGATCGAAACGAGCGGTTCTTCCTGGGACCGGTATTCTGTATACAACTGGGAGACCTGGTTTCGGAGGCTCTCTCCTTCGTAGGTGATCGATGTCAGCGAGGCGGGATCGCGAGCGTCCCTGAACCGGATCTCAAGGGTATTCAACTCTTCGAGGCGGGCGGTGCTCTCGACCAGTTCAGAGAGGATTTGAAGGTTCTTCTGGTTCATTCTCCTGAAGTCCCCGACCTCGCTCTCCGACATATCCAGGTTAATGACGAGTGAGTCCAGTGACTGGGAGAGCTGCCGGAACTCTTCCAGGTCCTGCCTGGCGATATCCACATCCCCGTATTCAAGGTTTACGATAACGGTCCCTGGTGTGTCGAGGAGATCGGACATGAGTGGCAATAACCCATCCGCGTTATCCTGGCCTATCGGTTTCAGGACGGCAGGGTTGGCATGTCTCTTCGTGAATGCATCGTATTCTGCAGAGTACAGGAGCGGGGAAGCAGACTGCAGGAGGACAAGGAAGATGATCCCTGCAGTGAGAGCGAGTGCAAGTGTCCACAGAATGTATCTTCTCATGCGTTCAGGATCTCCAGTATCTTTAATGCCACGATAATTCCGAATATAAAGACACCGCAGGCAATGACATAGCGGAGATTGCGCATGTATGCTGCGTTAGCCGAAGCGTCAGAGGCAAGTTCTGCGATGACAAGGGTCCCGATGAGCCAGAGCACGAAGAAGATCTCGAGGTCAAGGGTCTTTGCAAGGAGCATGAATCCAATGACAAGGATGAGCCAGATCATGAGTCCGAGAAATGCGAGCGCTTTCTTCCTCATCTCAACTTTCTGGTATGATTCTATTCGATGAAGAGATTATCGGCTGTTTGGGGGGGTAAATGGGGGTCTTCTCTCTTCTCAATCGGGAGGCAAACCTTTATTGAGTGGATCGGCCAACAGAATGGCACCGGTGGATTAGATGATAACAAAGAGATTATTCATTACATCAATTGTTTTATTCTGCCTCATCTCTGTTCCTGGACAGGCAATGACCGCGGAATCGTTGGATATTCGCCTGGACGATCAAGGGAGGGCACAGATAACATTCGACTACTCGCTGTCTTTTTTTGAAAACCTGGCAGTCTTTCTTCGTATCGCTGATCCCGCACAGGAACTGAAGTCGGCCCTCGAATACAATTTCGGCAAACCCGTCCAGGTGATCTCGGTGTCGAACGGCCAGGCGGTCTTTACGGTGGACCAATTCGCTTCTGTCAGGGATCAGGATGGTCAGACGATAGTGAGAACGCCTTCAATGTCATTTTTGGAAGCCGAGAAGGTCTTGAAGAGTTACTGGTTTGCACCCCTGGTAAAGGCGGATTTCTCACCGTCAGTGACCACTGTGACCTTCCCTGACGGGTACAGAGAGCAGTTTTCCGACCAGATCGAGATACCTTCTATAACACACCGATACCCCTGAAGTTGAGTATCAAGGCCAAATAACGTTTTTTTAGGCAGAAAGATATTGTATACTGCCAGGATTTGCCGGGAAAGGATGAGGATTTGATACCCGAAATCCGAAATAATCCCGCACCTGAAAAGAGTCGGGGAGAAGATGCCTGACAAAAGGGCAGGAAGAAAGAGATCCCCTGCTTTACAATCTCCCTGATTCCAGGACTTTCCCAATCCTGCTCTCTGGCAGCCTGTCGAACCCTGAAACTGCCGTTAATTGCGATGAAGAATCCCCTGCCGTATCAGTCCCGCCCGACTTGGCGATAAATGGAATCTTTCCGCCCGACCAGAGTTGCACAATGAGCCGTTTCTGCTCGCCGTCCCTCATAAGGAATTCCTTGTTGTAGTCACGATATCCTGTCTTGGCTACTCTGAGAGTATGGTATCCCGGTTCTATATTGGTGAGGGTCAAGGGTGTCGTTCCCATGAACTCCGAGTCCAGGTAGACATCGGCGTTCGATGGTATGGAGTAGATGAAGACGCTTCCGGAGGTCCCGGAGAGTCTAATTCCGGCAAGCACGGTAATTCCATATGCCTTGACCGAGATGTCCCGTTCATAGCTCGTGCACCCTTCCTTTGTGATGAGGATATGGTGCTGACCGGGTGGGATGGACTGGACGAATCCGGGAGTCTTGCCCCAGTACACGCCGTCGATATAGATGTCGGCACCACCCGGAATCGTGGATATGTACAGGTTGCCGGTGCGGGATTGCGGCGAGCCGATGATCACTTTCTCAGAAGCAACATTCTGCCCGTCCACAACGATGGAAAATTTTACCCAGCCGTTATCGAACCCCTCGAACGCCATCGGAATGGAGAAGTCATCCGGACCTCCGTCTGTCTGCTGCGGTATCAATGGATTGGGTCCTTTTGTCCCCTGCCATCCGACGAGAGAGAGGACATTGTTCTTTCCTGACAATACCGTTCCCTCGTTGTGTATCTCGGGCCATGTGCCATTGATGAAATCATCGCCGTGAGATGCCGACCAGATGCCGTTTACCGAATTTCCGGAGAGTACAAGTTCCCGCTGTCCATAATTCGGTACGTCATTTTTCAGCACCACGCTGTTGGTGGCGGTATTCTGGTTCTCGATCGAGAAATCCGCATCATTCAGGTTGACAGGAAATGTAAGACCGACGACGTCCCAGGAAAACTCATCACCCGGTTCGTCGATGTATACCTCCCAGTTCATTGAGATATCCGAACCATCAGAAAGATCGTGGACTGTTACGGTGATTGTATCACCGGGTTGCACCCAGAGCGGACTGATCGTTACTGATGCGGCACCCGCTGACTGGACACACAGTAACACAATGATTATTCCCGTGAGAGAAATGAGAATTTTTTGCATTTTGACACCCCAATTTTTCAATTATAAACGAGTAGAGATAAAATTCTGCTATAATAAATCTTTTTATTTTTTATCCCGCAGAAAATATTAAAACGGAAATCATGGGAAAAAATTCATGTTTCGAGAAGACATCGACACGAAAACCTATTCGAAACCCTCTGATCACATCTTCTCCGGGAGTCTAAAATAAAGCAAAAAAACGCAGATCTCCAGAAGTGAAATTGAGTCCCTGGGTGAAAAAAAAGGAAGAATGAGAGGGAAGGAGCACACTGTTTATACCCTGTTCAGCAGCTCTGCCACCCGGGTTCCACAACCTCACACTGGTATTTTGCTCGAATACAGGTGTTTTCTGGGGATTTCCCGCGGTTCTTTCCCTGATCTCCACTGTGCTGTTAGGAGACTCCGAGATCTTCTCGTTTTTTGTATCCGGGCTTTCGCAGGAATCGAGGGTGTAATACAGGATCTCCTTATCATTCAGTACCGCAATAAGCGATCTGCCGTCGTCAGATATTTTTACTGATGATACAACACTTTCAGGGAATCTTTGAACATGCATCGAGCAGACAGGATCGCCGGAGAGGTTCAACAGATCGATATGCCCGTCGCCTGATCCCGATACAATGATGCCTTTCTCGAGGTTCACCGAAAGGGACGTCATTCCACCGGCCCTTGAAAAATTCCAGAGTGGATCACCGGAGCATGCATAGACACGCAGATACGAGTCTTCCGATGCGACAAGAACGAGGCCCCCGTCTTCTGTGATCACGAGATCGTGAATTCTCGGGAGTGATTTCGACCAGATTTTTTTTGGTTTCTCATCATAGAATGACAATTCGCTCATGGAACCCGCACCACTCTTTGTTACAATGCACTTTCCGTCCCATGATAACGAAATTATATCAATGAGATTTGAATTTTCTACACGCGAAGAGACGGTCCTTCTCCCACTGCTCACGGTGACCACTTCGAGAGCAGGTTTGATCTCACAGAGTGAGTAGGCGATCCGTGTCCCGTCTCCGGAGATGCCAGCGGCATTGATAACATATGTCTTTGGAAAGTCGTTGTACTGTCCCAATCTTTCTCCATTCAGATCAAAAGCGATCACATCCCCCCTTCTTGTCCCGACGACCAGGTTTCGTGCGTCCTCCGAAAGATCGATATCGGTCACCCATCCGGTCACGTCTCTCCATACTGGTGTTCCATTGCGGTCAAAGCAGCGGACTGCACCCTTGTCCTTCTCCAGCGACTCCTGGGAGGCGACGATGATGCACGAATTATCCGGTGAGATCTCTGTCATCAGGCTGCCGGGAACGCTTTCTGTCCAGAGAAGATCTCCGTCCCTGTCCAAGAGATGCACCTTGCCCATGGTCGTCCCGATTACAACCGCGGAACCGTCAGACGCGATGTCGCTACCGGATACATACTCTCTTCCCACAGCATAACTCCAGTCAGGAGCCACCCCCGATACGGGGACTGACAGTCCGATGAGGAATACCAATAGTCCGGCCAGGATGAAGGCAGTCTTCCCATCACCCGATCTACTCAGGAGATCACTCATCTTCCTGCTCCTACCCTGTAAAAAGAGATGCGGACGGTAGTCATTAAGATACCTGTTTCTGTTCGGATGCCATGAATCGCGAGTATCGCGGGGATACTGTTGATCACCCGCACAATTTTATCAGGACAGAGACAACAGCTACAACATGGACCTGGAAGAGTATGCCAGGCGGCAGATCCGCCTGGGCATCAGTCAGGATGCGATACGAAACGGACTGGCGGATCGTATTCTTGAATTCAAGGATAGAGCAGGGAGAGAGTATGCAGAAGAACTGGCAGACGCGGTCATACAGGAGGTCAAGTTCAGCAGCGGCCTTCACGGGGATTTTTTTGAATTCGAACGTTCAGGTGTCGGTATGGGGGAGTTCGGTGTCGGCTCCCGTGGAACAGGTGACTTCTTCGCCCACCGCGAACTGGCACGTATCATCGGGAAGACCTCTGCCTCGGTGGGAGTCGATGAGATGGACGATGCAGGAGCCGTTGCCATGGAGGGCTCCGGGGAGGAGAGACAATATGTTATCAGTACGGTTGACGGGATGCATTCCCGGCTCTCAGACTTCCCGTTCCTGGCCGGCTTCCACGTGACGCGGGCGACTTTGAGGGATGTATATGTGATGGGGGCGCGGCCCCTTGCCCTCTTATCTGATATCCACGTCGCCGACGACGGCGATGTCGCAAAGATCTTTGATTACACCGCAGGTATCACCGTGGTCTCCGATCTTATGGATGTACCTCTCGTGACCGGATCAACACTCCGGATCGGCGGAGACATGGTCCTTGGCGGGAGGCTGACCGGGTGCGTGGGGGCAGTCGGTGTTGCAACCTACATGACTGCCCGGAAGGGGACTGCGCCCGGGGACGTCCTCCTCATGACCGAGGGTGCTGGTGGCGGAACGATTGCCACAGCGGCAATTTATTCGGGTTTTTCCGAGGTGGTCGAGAAGACCATCAACCTCCAGTTCCTTCGCGCCTGCGAGGCACTCCTTGCAGACCCGGTCATACACGAGATACATGCCATGACCGATGTGACCAACGGGGGGCTCAGGGGAGATGTATACGAGATCGCAGAGACCGCCAACTGCAGGATAATAATCGAGGAGGAGCATGTCCGTGGCCTTGTCGATCCCGCAGTCGGAGAGATGCTGGAATCGTTGAAGATCGATTACCTTGGGGTCTCGCTCGATGCGCTCCTCCTCGTGGCACCCCGCCAGGCCGTCCCCGCCATCACCGGCCTGATGGACAGCATCGGTGTCAGAGTCGCGGAGATCGGCCGGGTCGAGGCAGGGCCGCCTGAGGCCGCCCTGGTGGTTGACGGCCGGGAAGAGGATTTCACCCCCAGGTTCAGGGAGTCGGCATATACACCTGTGAAAAAGGTCGTGGACAGGAACAGGGCTGACTTTTTCACCATGAAGACTGCCGTTCGTCGCGCTGCCGATGCAGCCATAGAAAAGAAGAACCGCGTGATCAGGCAGCTTTCGTCATAATACCCTTTTTTATATGAAAAAGGCTTACGCCATTTTCATTTTGTATGGCTCTTTTCTCCCTGGTGTGGGCAGGATTGATGAACCGGATCATTTTGTGGGGGATATCCGCCCCCACACCCCCACGTGCGATGGCACGCCGTCGCCCGAAAAAATACCGCGAGGCTGATTCACAGT
>LKUF01000236.1 GCA_001412335.1 Methanolinea sp. SDB | reverse complement strand
GGGGTTCAGGGGGCGGCAGCCCCCTGTCTGCATGAATTACGATGCTTTCCACTATATCGACTCCTCCCGGGATTCACCTCCATCCGCCCCTGCCGTTGCGGCGAATCCCACAGGGTGATAGAGACTGAATCGGGGCGATTCTGAATCTTTCACAATCCACCGGTCAACCCTTCCCGACGGATGTCCCCTTTTGGGGCGGTGCAGGGAAGGACGAAGGACAGATATCGGAGATGTGGGGCAGCAAGCCCCCTCCTTTCGAGTAGTGTTTTGTTTCCCTGCCACGAAAGAGTCACCCTCTTTGATTACAGGATCGCTCTGACTCACCAGGTCCAGGGAGACCAGAAAGCCGTCCAGCTGGCTTTCCCCAAAATTTTCGAAAAAAGAAATTTTACTGGATTCCGAAGGACTTGATCGTCACATCCGGGTTGATCATGCCGCAGTGGTATACCACGCCCTCTGAGAGTTCGTTTATGATCACCTCTGCTGGCGAGAAGAGGGAGGTGTCGATCTGGTAGAAGTCGAAGTTTGCCTCCTTGAAGATCTCATAGAAGGGCTTTCCGTATCCCTTTGACTTGTTGCTTGGAATCTTGTCCAGGTAGTCCTTGATCTCGGGGGCTTTCATCGTGAGCATGATACGCCCGTGGTAGATGGTCGCGTCATTCGTGGTTCCCATCGCCCTGGTCGCATCCTTCTTTACCGGAGGGAGGGGCGCCGTGCCGAAACCGGCGGTGATCTTCCGCGTGTCGAACCCAAGTTCATTCAGCTTGTAGATCGCCGTCTCCACGCACCTTCCGGCGACCTGGATAGAGCCTACCAGCGACGCGGTCGGTGCGACAACCGCACAGACATTTGCGACGTCCACCTGGCACTCTTCCGCGATCTTCTCCATCACACCGCCGTTTGGCAGATGGTCACTCTCGAGTGCGATGACCGCAGAATCAAAGTCGTCCTCGTAGTCGATGACCTCGTACGTGTGCTTGGGCTTGAGTGATAACGCTCTCGCAGGGCCGCTACCCATGGCGAAGTAGTTCTCGTGCTTCACGGTCCAGCCGGCTTTCTGTGCGCCAAGACAGGAGATCGAAGGGAAATCGGTGAAGACATCGATAAACGGAACGGGAAACTCCTTTATCTGCCCCATGCGGAAGTTGACCTCGCCGAGGCCGCCCATGCAGATCTCTGTGAACGCCCTTCCTGCGGCATATCCACCCCGCGTGCTTACCCCGCAGTCGATGATCCGTGCGCCATTGTCAAGTTCATGATACGCAGCATTAAATTCCTCTGCATACTCTGCTAAATTCTCAAAAATCTCTAATCCAAGTTCGTTTACACTGAGCACGTGGAATACCCCCTTTACCATAGAACAAGTTTTTGGAATAGATAAGATTTGTCAATTGTATGCCTTATAAATGAAATTTCAGGAGAGGTATTCAATGATTTTTACCGGATCATAGCGGAGGCTTATCACCCTGGTTCTCCCCTTGCCGTCACGGTACTGGAGATTCACGAGCCGCATTCCGTCAAACTTCTTGATCATCTCGTAAAACCGCGTATATCCGATTCCAACGGTCTCTTTCGCTATCTTGAAGACCTCGCCGGCATTCATCTCCGACTCGTTCATGCTCAGTTCTGCGAGGGTCTTTAAGAGGTCTTTCTCCTCGCTCTTCAGGGTCTTTACGGTGTGGACCAGGTGAAGGTACCGCGACACATCGTAGGCCCTGCAGATATCTTCCCGCTCGATCACCCTGCTCGCCCTCTTCTCGGCATTGAGTGCGGCCCTCTTCAGGAGATCTATCCCCACCCGCAGGTCACCGCTCTTCATGGTCTGGGCGACGACCAGGTCGAACATCTCCTCCGAAAGGCAACCCGGGTAAAGTCCCTGCATGACCCGTTCCCTGATGATCCCGCCCGCCTCCTCCTCGCTGTAGGGCGGGAAGTATATCTCGGTCGGCCGGAACACTGACGAGACACGGGCATCCACTTCCCGCGAGAGGTCGACATCGAGGTCGCTTATGATGACGATAACCCCGATCCGTGTCCCCTCATATGACTCGTGGGAACGCAG
This sequence comes from Methanolinea sp. SDB, assembly GCA_001412335.1. Classification (GTDB taxonomy): domain Archaea; phylum Halobacteriota; class Methanomicrobia; order Methanomicrobiales; family Methanospirillaceae; genus SD8. Next base: position 9,639 of record LKUF01000236.1, on the reverse strand, counting down.
GAGGGTATAGAGGACCTTGTTAATCTCGTTCTCGTACAAAAGGTAGTTCGCATCATCGAGAGCGACAAGCAGGACCTGGCCCTCTTTCTGGAGGATCCGTGCGATGGCATCGAAGACCTGCTTGAATGATGTGCCTGATGCCGGGGGGAGGTGTCCTGACAACTTCCGGTATATCTGAGAAAAGATCGCGAATTTCGTGTTGTCAATCTGGCAGTTGACATGGATCGGCACCAGTTTCCTGGTGTTCTCCTCGATCTCCCCGAACAGTCTCCTGACACTTGTCGTCTTTCCGGTTCCCGGGAGACCACGGCAGATGGTATTGAGCGGGCGCCCACCACGCATCCCCGGCCGTATCTGGAATGCAAGTTCCCTCATCTGGGTGTCCCTGAAATTGAACTGCTCGGGCACGTAATCGATCTCAAAGACCTCGGGGTCCCTGAAGAGTGTCTCGTCCCACATCAGGAGGTTCTTCTTCATTCCCTGCTCCTTTCCGGTTCTCTTTCCAACTCTTAAGTCTTCTTCATGCAGCTCTTGCAGAGGTCCTTTCCCGTGAAGAGCTGGCTCATCTTCTGTTCCGCAGCAGTGATCACGGCACCACACGATTCACAGATCCCCCCTCCACTTCCCGCGGTGGCAGGTGCTGCAGCCTGTTCCGGGTCTTTCTCCCTGGAAATGGGTATGCCCGGCGTGACCGGCTCTCCCGGTTCCCGGATGGAGGCGGCTATTGTCGGGGTGTCTGCACCCACCGGGGGGGTCACGGGTGCCGCAACCTCGTGTATGGTCTCCTGCCGGGCAGGTGCAGGATGATCAACATCTCCTGCCGGCAGTCCGGATGCAAGTACCCTTCTCCTGTAGCTCTCCACCCGCTCTTTTGTCGCGGGATCTCCCTGTCCCAGCCGCCCAAGCATCTCGTCCAGGAATCGTACCAGTTCGACGGCATCATCGCTTTTTTCCACCTCCCCGCTCACTTCCAGCCGCAGGTTCTCGTAATGCTCCAGGTTAACCGTTATGCCTATCGTGAGGTGCTTCCCGGATCCCATGATCACATATGTTCCTTTTCGCTTCTGATATGGTTTATGCAGTGATCACGGAAGCACCGGTGTTCCTGGCAGTTGTCACCAGGCAGTCCCCGCCACCGTGAGCAGAAAGGCAGTCGCGGGCCACGGCTTCCAGGTCAGACATATTCCCGTCTGCTATGGCATACACAACCGGGCCAAAGGAAGAGAGTCCCGCCCCCGCCGCTCCTGCGCCGCGTAACGCTTCCATCAGACCGGTGATATGGGGAGACTGGAGGGCGCATTCGATCTTCTTGAACCCGAGCTCCTGGACACGGTTGATCGCCGCGCCGAATGCATCGATATCCCCTTCGACAAGCCCAGGGAGGAGGCGCATTACGATCTCATGGCAGAGCGCCTGCACTTCGCCAAGTGGAACGGGGCAGTACCGCTGGAAGAGATCCTTTTCAGCCCCCCCGCTCGCACCTCCCTGGCTTTTTGGGATGACGACCAGGATCTTCCAGTCATCAGGGAAGGGGTACCGGTACGTCACCGGGGCCGGCCTGGTATCCACGCAGGCAGAGGAGGGGAGAAAACTCCTCTTCTCCATCAGGGGGCCGAAGGTATGGCCGCAGTCCATCACAAACCCACCGCCCGAAAATGCGGCGGTACCGATCCCTGAAGTCCCGCCCCGGCCCGTGATGGCCGCCAGCGTTTCGGTGCTCGCGCCTGCACCATAGAGTTCACAGACCGCCTTTCCGGCTGCAAGGGCGTAACTTGTTCCGCTTCCAAGCCCGACGTGCTGTGGATATCCTTCAAGCACCCGTATCCTGCCCCTCCCCGGCAGGCCGAGCGTCCGGGCCACCCGTTCGGCGGCATCAGCAACGCGTGCCCGGACTCCCTCGTCAGGTGCGTCCACGACGGTCTCGTCCGAGTATTCTGCTGACAAAGTGATACCTGGTCTGTTCAGGGTTATGCCCATCCCACCATCCACGCGTCCGAGCGATCCGTTCATGTCTATCAGGCTGATATGGAGCCGTGACGGGGCCTGGACCATCACCCGTCTCCTGTCAAGAAAACTATGGGATGGGAATGACTCCTCGATACGGATGAGCGGGTGATTCTGGTGGAATATCCGGTATGTACGGGAGAGAAGCGGGAGATCCACGCCAAGGCCGAACCTCTCCCGCATGGGGGGATCGGTCGATCTGACCTGCATCCCGAGGATCTCTCTCCGGGACTCCATCCGGTACTTTGCAAGGATTCGTCCGATGGGAATGTCCGCCTTCATGAGGTCTTCACGAAACTCGGGGGAGAGGCGGGAGAGTGGCGTATCTGATACGGCATAGATGAGCACTTCGCCGGTCACGGCGTTTCTCAATTCGACTACCCGGTGATTGATCTCTTCACCGGGCTGTATCTCGAGTGTTGCCGCCGTCTCTTCGTCGGCTGTCCGTACTTCCTGGAGAAGCGTAGAAACGGAGACCGCGTTTCCGGTCACCAGTTCCAGGATGCTTGTTACAGACCCGTCAGTCCCGAGAAGGACACGCTGCACAGGAGAGAGGTCTCCGACCACTCTTTCGAGCTCTTCAAACAACCGGTGTCCTTTCATCTGCCATCATCTACAAGATGGAAGACTGCCATTCTTATAGTGTCCGATCATGGGCTGGCCTGGCAGATGATGACAGTTACCCCCACTGACCCGGTGATGAAGCACGGGCCTGATGCCGCCAACCCGTCAGCTGAAGAGCAATGAGAGGAAGTCCGTTGCGTTGATGGTACCATAGCCGCCCTTTTGGGCTTCCTTTTCAAAGAACCGTTCGCAAGAATCTTTTCCCTTCCCAAGGACCGCAAACGGGACGGGGTCTCCCGTATGGGTCTTGATCCGTATCGGCGTCGGGTGGTCGGGCAGGACCGCAATGACTCCCTCGAACGAATCCATGATAGTCCCCACCATCCCGTCCACGCGTTCTATGGCCAAAACCTTCTCTTCAGTGCTCCCCAGGTGTCCTGCTTCGTCTGGAGCCTCCACGTGGAGGTACAGGAAATCGAGGCGATCCATGGCTGATATGGCAAAACGTGCCTTTGCCTGGTAATCGGTATCCAGGTACCCTGTCGCGCCCGGAACCCTGATCACGTCCATCCCGGCATACCGGGCAATCCCGGATAACAGGTCCACGGCTGAGATGATCCCCCCCCGTTTCCCGTATTTTTCCTCAAATGAGGGGAGAGATGGCGCTCTCCCGCCGCTCCATGGCCATATATGCGTCGCGGGCGAAAGCCCTGCAGCGATGCGCTCACGGTTCACGGAATGGTTCGCAAAGAGGAGCGCGCTCTTCCCGATGTAATGAAGAAGGACTTCCGAGTCCCTTCCCTTCGGAAGGAACGGCGCGATCTCCTGCCCGACAATGTCATGCGGGGGGGTGGTCTCCGATCCGAGCCCGCCCTTCACGATCATGAGGTTGCGGTAGCTGATCCCCGGGTGGAAGGAGACCGAATTTTGGGCAGCGGACTGGAGATCCGAAAGGAGCCGTTTCCCTTCCGTGCTCGGGATATGGCCTGCAGAGAAATCCGCCATGATGCCGTCCCGGATGGTGACCAGGTTGCACCGGTATGCGAAGTCGGTCTCACCAAGGGCAAGGCCCATGCTTGCCGCTTCGAGCGGTCCCCTGCCGGTATAATAGCGGCCCGGATCGTAGCCCAGGATCGAAAGATTGGCGATATCGCTCCCGGGCTCGAAGCCTGCAGGGACCGTGCGCATCATCCCGCACATGCCGTCCCGGGCTATCCTGTCCATGTTCGGCGTATTGGCGTATTCGAGAGGTGTTTCTCCTCCAAGTTCCGGTATGGGCTCATCGGCCATTCCGTCGCCCAGGACAACGATATACTTCCGGTTCGTGCTCATGCGTCCTCTCTGTGGCCGGAACCAAGATCGATGCCCAGCTCGCGGATCAGGGCGCGTGCCGCATCTCTCACCGATTCTCGCGATCCAATGCCCGGTTGCCATCCAAGGCTCCTGAGTCTCTCAACAGAGAGCTGCATCCTGGGGACATCGCCAACCCAGCCCCGGTCCCCGCCGGTGTAGCGGAACTCTACCCCTGAAAGCCCCATCTCCGCGACCACGATCTCTGCCAGCGAGGTCACATCGATCCAGTCGTCGGACCCGATATTGAAACAGTTGAATGTCGAGTCCGAATGAGAAACGGCGAAGAGCACCGCTTCCACGCAGGCGTCGACAGAGAAATACGACTTGACCTGTTTTCCGTCACCGAGTATCTCGAGTTCGTCCGGGTTCTCGAGGAGCTTGTGGATAAAATCCCAGATGACTCCATGGTTGCTCCGTTGACCGATAATATTCGCGAACCGGAATACCCAGGACTTCATGCTGTAGGTGTACGCATATGCGGAGATCATGGCCTCGCATGCCAGTTTTGACCCGCCGTAGATGGAGATCGGCTCCATGGGCGTGTATTCCTCCGGGGTCGGTATGATCTCTGCTTCACCATATACCGTCGAGGTCGAGGTGAAGACGATCTCGGGGACGTGGTTTTTGTGCATGGCCTCGAGAACGCGGACTGTTGTGGTCACATTCTGCTCGTAGACACGTTGCGGGTTTGACGCACTGGCGCGCACATCGGGGTCAGCGGCGATGTGGAATGCCCTGTCCGCGCCGGCAAACGAATCCTGCCAGCCATCGCCAAGGAGGTCTTTCTGGATGAACCGGATTGCGCCGGAATCGATATGCGACCTGATATTTCCAGTATCACCCGTGCTCAGGTTGTCGATCACGGTGACCTCTTCACCGCCTCTCACGAGCGCGTCCACGAGATGGGAGCCGATAAAGCCTGCTCCGCCGGTTACGATAACACCCATACTTTTCAACTCTTTGGAGGTTCTTAATCATTAAAACCTCTCTTTGTCACATACTAGTGTGTGATTCCAAAAACCGATCCGCGTGATAGCGCCATGATCTTTGTGAAGGGAATGGCAATGGGCATATGCGACATCATCCCCGGGGTTTCGGGCGGGACCGTCGCATTGATCACAGGGATATACGAGCGTCTTGTCACTGCGGTGGGCAATATACGGATATCTGCTCTCATGCACCTTGCCACGGGCAGAAAAGAAGAATTCATGCGGGAATTTCAGCGAATGGACCCATGGTTCCTGGTATCTCTCCTCGCAGGAATCGGCCTTGCCGCAGTCATCATGTCCCGGATAATCCTCTTCTTCCTGGAGTTTTATTCGTTCCAGACCTTCGCCTTCTTCTTCGGAATCATTGTCGTGTCGTCGGTTCTCATCTACGTTCAGATCGAGCGTGCAGACCAGGTCGTTGCCGGTCTGTGGCTGATTCCCGGACTTTTAGCCGGGTTTTTTATAGCAGGCCTTGACCAGTCAACGCTGGGACACTCGCTGCCGATGGTCTTCGTCACAGGTATGCTGGCATTGTGCGCGATGATTCTCCCCGGAATTTCAGGTGCATACATCACCCTCCTCATGAACCAGTACGGATACCTTCTCGGTGCGCTCAGGGCATTTGATCTTCCTGTCATCATCGCATTCGTCGCTGGTGGAGCTGCAGGGCTGCTTGTATTCAGCAGGATGCTCACGTATCTTCTCGCTTCGCACCATTCCCGGACCCTCGCGTTCCTGACCGGACTCATGCTCGGGTCCACCCGCCTCCTCTGTGACATGGTGGTCTCCGGTGGTGGAACGGTTATGACCGCATTTCCGTTTGCGGTCGCCGGCGCGGTCCTGGTGGGCGGGATGGACGTTGCCTGGCGACGGTTCGGCTCCCGGAGGAAAGACCAGTCCGGTAACCGATTAGAATGATATATTCAGCAGGCGGACAACGTAATGATACACAGATGTTTGTTGGAATAGACCACGGCACCACCTCGATGAGGTTCTCGGGCGACGGCATACACTGGAAAATAAGCAGGGAAGATGCGCGCGGCTTCAGTATTCGCGACCTGGATCCCGTCTTTTCACTTGACAGGATTGAAGGCATCGGCATCACGTACTCGATGGGAGACAATTTTTCCGCCATCACACCCATTCACAAGCTCCAGAACCGTGGTCTCGTCTCGAGGAGCGGGGCAGGAAAACACATTGGCGGAGGAACACGGGTATTTGACGAGATCGGGGCCTCCGGAATCCCTGCCGTCGTCCTGCCCGGTCTCCACCGCATGTCTCCGACAGATCCCAGGTTCAAGGCATATTCCCACCAGGCAAGCCCCGAAAAGATTGGAATCGCGTACCAGGCAGTACAGGACTTGGGAAGCGATGTGGTCGTCTCCGATGTCAGCTCGAACACGGTCACCCTCCTTGTGAAGGACGGCCGCATCTTCGGCGGGATCGATGCCTGCATCTTTGCTCCCGGCACTGAACACGGGGCAATCGACGTTTTGGGAATCAGGAAGGTTGACGATGGCGAATGGACGGCCAACGAGGCCTTTCTCCATGCCGGTGTAACCCACACGCTCCCGGTGGAGGAGCAGATCCCGGCCATCGCCATGTTTTCGGCAATGGAATGTGCATCTATGCTTCTCCTTGCTCCACACGCCCGGGTTGCCCTGGCAGGGAGTCTCGCGCCCCGGGTGGCAGACGAGGTGCGGATGCTTCTTGGCCGTGATGTCCGGGTCTATGACGAATGGTGTGCCAGTGATGGAATTGCGTTGATTGCCCGCGATGTTTTCGCTGGAACTCGCACAATTTTGGGCCTGGACGTGGAAATGTAAATTTATATTTATTAATCATGTAAAATTATACCAGGGATTTCTTTGAGAGAGCTACGTATTCATGGCAGGGGCGGCCAGGGATCTGTGACCGCTGCTGAACTTATCGCCGTTGCTGCGTTTGCAGGCGGTGTTTTTTCACAGGCCTTCCCGGCGTTTGGCGTGGAGCGCAGGGGGGCACCGGTGCAGGCGTTTGTCAGGTTTGATGACAAAAAGATCCGGCTTCGAAGCCAGATCTATGAACCCGATTACATTATCGTCCAGGACAGCAGCCTGATCGGTGATGTCAATGTCTTCCATGGCGTCAAGCCGGGAGGAATAGTGATAGTAAATACAGAAAAGACAATCAATTATCCAATTCCGGAAGGAGTGAACGTCATCTCAATAGATGCAACGTCAATCGCCCTGAAGGAACTTGGGCTTCCCATCACCAACACCGCATTGATGGGGGCATTTGCAGCCGCTTCAGGAGAGATCGATTTTTCCGCGCTTGAAGATGCTTTAAAGCAACGTTTCCCGGGCGAGCTTGCAAGGAAAAATATCGCTGCCGCACGTGCGGCATACGACTTCGTCAAGGGGGCGGCATAGATGGCCCTGAACCTTGGATGCACCGCAAGACCAGGAACGTCCCGGGAGAACAAGACCGGGTCGTGGCGGGTCTTCAAACCGGAGTTTATCAACGACAAGTGTACGCAGTGCGGAATGTGCGTGATTATCTGCCCCGAGGGATGCATCAGTATGAACGAGGACGGGTACCCCGTCCCGGACTATGACTACTGCAAGGGGTGCGGCCTGTGCGCCGAGGAATGCCCTGCAGAGGCTATCGAGATGAAGAAGGAGGAGAAATAGATGATGGAGATCATGGAGGGGTCCCACGCAGTTGCACATGCGGTGACCCGGTGCAGGCCGCAGGTCATTGCTGCCTACCCCATCACCCCCCAGACCCACATCGTGGAGGCCCTGGCAGAGATCGTGGCAAACTGCGAGCTCGATGCCGATTATATCACGGTCGAGAGTGAATTTTCCGCGCTTTCAGCATGTCTTGGTGCAAGTGCCGCGGGATCGAGGGTCTACTCGGCCACGACATCACAGGGTCTTGCCCTGATGTTCGAGGTCTGCTACAATGTCGCGGGCATGCGATTCCCAATCGTCATGTCGATCGTGAACCGTGCCATGGGGGCGCCCTTGAGCATCTGGAACGATCACCAGGACTCGATCTCGCTTCGCGACTCAGGCTGGATGCAGTTCTATGCCGAAGATAACCAGGAAGCAACCGACCTCCATTACATTGCATACAAGGTGTCCGAGGACCATCGCGTCCTGCTCCCTTCGCTGGTCTGTTTTGACGGCTACATCATCTCCCACACCTACGAGCCGGTGGATATGCTTACCCAGGAACAGGCTGACAGCTACCTTCCCCCCTTCAAGCCATATCACCGCCTCGATGCAGATGATCCGATAAGTTTCGGCCTGTTTGCATCACCGGATTATTACCTGGAGTTCAGGTACGAAAACGACCAGGCCATGCGGAGGGCACAGGATATCATGGCCTCGTGCGGTCGTGAATTCGGCGAGATGTTCGGGCGTGATTACAGCGGACTTGTCGAGGCGTACCGTCTTGATGACGCAGATACGGCGATCGTGGCCATGGGCTCCCTCTGCGGGACGGTCAAGGATGCCATAGACGAGCTGCGGGATGCGGGGAAGAAGGTGGGTCTTCTCAAGATCCGATCATTCCGGCCCTTCCCGACAGCAGAGATCAGATCCGCCCTCTCCGGAGTGAGCCGGGTTGCGGTGCTCGACAAGAACATATCCCTCGGATCGAAGGGTGCGGCCTGCCTGGAAGTCAGGGATGCGCTCTACGGCAGCCAGATCCCGGTTCTTGGGTATGTAATCGCGCTGGGAGGCCGCGACGTCCGCAAGAAGGACATAGCCGCAATCGTGGAAAAAGCCGAGAAGGGAATAGGAGATATCTTCTATGGCCTTCGCGAGGAGTTGTTGAAATGACTGACGAACCATGCAATCTCTTTGATGTCGGCCACCGTGCCTGTGGAGGATGTGGTGCAGCGCTTGCCGCAAGGCTCATCCTTGAAGCCGCCGGGAGCAATACCATTGTCGTATCGTCCACAGGGTGCATGGAGGTCTTCTCCACGCCATACCCCGAGACCTCCTGGAGGGTTCCCTGGATCCACTCGCTCTTCGAGAACAACTCTGCTGTGGCGTCTGGCATTGTCGCCTCGCTGAAGAAGCAGGGCAGGACCGAGAAGGTCATCGCCCTCGGTGGCGACGGTGCGACGGTCGATATCGGGATGCTCTGCATATCGGGAGCCTTCGAGAGAGGGACCGATTTTACGTACATCTGCTATGACAACGAAGCCTACATGAACACGGGAATACAGAGATCCGGGGCAACGCCTTACGATGCGAGCACAACGACCAGCCCTGCCGGCAAGTGCTCCTTCGGCAACTCACGGCCCAAGAAGGACCTGCCCGCGATCCTTGCCGCCCACGGAGCACCCTACGTGGCCACGGCATCGGTCGCATACCCTGCTGATTTCAAGAAGAAGGTTGAGAAGGCGGTCAACACACCAGGCCCCTGCTACATCCAGGTCCACGCGCCGTGCTGCACGGGCTGGGGCTTTGAGGGAGAGAAGACGATAGCCATAGGCAAACTGGCTATAGAGACCGGGCTGTGGGTCAACTACGAGATGGAGAACGGAGAGGTGACACGAGTGAAAAAAGTGAGGAGAAAACCGGTTGAAGCCTACCTCACCGAGCAGAAGCGTTTCCGCCACCTCTTCAGGCCGACAAAGAACGATGTGGAGATCGCAAAGATCCAGCAGATTGCCGATCGGAATGCCGAAAGATATGGCACCGACATTGTGCTGAAAAAATAAGCTCCTTTT
>LKUF01000235.1 GCA_001412335.1 Methanolinea sp. SDB | reverse complement strand
ATCGGCGGACGCATGTCCCAGCTCGACAAGACCTTCCCGACGCTGGACTGTTCGCAGTGTATCCTGACTCCAAAGATGGTCGATGTCGGGAGAGCGGAAAATATCGAGCTGATGACCTACTCCGAAGTGGAGAATGTCGAGGGGTACATCGGCAACTTCGACGTCACCATACGAAAGAAGGCCCGCGGTGTGCTGACACCGGCAGAGGCTGAGGCAAAGGGCATCGTCGGTGGCGGATGCAACGGCTGTGGAGATTGTGACGAGGTCTGTCCTGTCATCAAGCCAAACACCTTCGAGATGGGGATGAAGCCGAGGAAGGCTATCTACATCCAGCACCCACAGGTGGTTCCGCTCATCTACACCGTCGATTTCGACACGTGTGTCAAGTGCGGACTCTGCGTCGATGTGTGCGGGGACAAGAAGGCGATTGACCTTGAGATGCAGGACGAATTCGTCACCGTCAAGGTCGGGACCGCCATTCTCGCAACAGGATATGATATATTCGAGATCGAGAAGAAGGACGAATGGGGCTATAAGAAGTTCGAAAACGTCATCACCAGTCTTGAATTCGAGCGCCTGATCTGTGCGTCGGGACCAACCGGCGGGCACCTTGTCCGTCCAAGCGACGGTGCGACTCCGAAGAAGATCGCATTCCTGCTCTGTGCAGGGTCACGTGACAATAGTGGTATCGGGAAGCCCTATTGTTCCCGGTTCTGCTGCATGTACTCCCTGAAGCATGCACACCAGATCATCGAGAAGATCCCGGGTGCGACACCATATCTCTTCTACATGGATATCAGGTCGTTTGGAAAGATGTACGAAGAGTTCTATTACAGGATACAGGATGAAGGCGCCCGGTTTATACGAGGCCGTGCCTCCAACGTGCTTGAGGATCCTGTCACCAAGAACCTCCTGGTCATGGCCGACGATACACTCCTTGATCGGCCGATGAACCTGGAAGTGGACATGGTGGTGCTTGCTGCTGCGGTACAGCCGGCGAAGGAAGCCGACCGTGTCAGGAAACTCTTCGGTGTATCCTGCTCCCAGGACGGATGGCTCCTCGAGGCTCACCCCAAGCTGAACCCGTGCGGAACCACGACGGCAGGAGTCTACCTCGCCGGCGTCTGCCAGGGCCCGAAGGATATCCCTGACACGGTCGCATCGGCCGAGGGTGCGGCATCTGCTGCGAGTATCCCGATCCACATGGGCGAGGTGGAGCTCGAGCCCTACTTCGCGCAGTGCAGGGAGGAATTATGCGCAGGCTGCGGTATGTGCATAAACCTGTGTCCGTACAGCGCTCTTGCCCTCGTCGAGAAAGAGGGGCGAAAAGTGATGGAAGTGACCGAAGCCAAGTGCAAGGGATGCGGTACCTGCGGCGGGTTCTGCCCAGGCGGAGCGATTTACATGCAACATTTTACAACCCCACAGATTGTTGCCCAAATCGATGCATTTCTGCTGGGAGGTGAAGAGTAATGGCTGAAGATTGGGAACCAAAGATACTCGGCCTGGTCTGCAACTGGTGTTCATATGCCGGTGCAGATCTTGCCGGCAGCGCCCGTACGCAATACCCGCCTGACATCAGGATTGTAAGGGTCATGTGTACCGGACGACTGGACCCCCTCTTTGTCCTGAAAGCCTTTACAGACGGTGCCGACGGGGTGCTGGTATCAGGATGCCACTTTGGTGACTGCCACTATCTCGAAGGTAACTACAAGGCTGCAAAGCGGATGTTCATGTTAAAGAGCCTTCTCAGGAATATCGGTCTTGAGGACAAGAGACTGAGAATGACGTTCGTGTCTGCATCAGAAGGAGCGAAGTGGGCAACAGTTGTGGGAGATGTTATCAATACCGTCAAAACACTCGGACCTAATCCGCTCAAGGAACTTCAAAGCTGACGGGGTGGCCCCAAAATGACAAAAATAGCACTGAACCTGATCAGCGGCCGCACGATCCACCAGGGTGTGGCCATGGAGGCCGGGAAGGAGAAGGACGCCTATACCAAAGCATGCGGTATCATCGAGATGGATCCCTCCGACCTCAAGAAACTCGGGGCATGGCGAAGTACCAATGTCCGGGTTACGAGCCCCTATGGCAGCGTCGTGGTGAAAGCAGTCGAGGCGACCCAGGGGCCCCACCCTGGCCTCGCATACATTCCAATGGGACCGTGGGCCAATTCTGTGACCGATCCAAACACCTACTCTACCGGGATGCCTACCTTTAAGGGTGTGCCAATTGAGGTAGAAATTGCAATGAACGAGAAGATTCTCAGTTCAGTCGAACTGGTACAGAAAAAGTGCCGGGGTGAGGTCTGATGACAAAGGTTGTTCCTGATGTGATCTGTCCCTTCTGCGGGACATTATGCGACGATATCGAGGTTGAGGTATCTGATGACGGCAAGACCATCGTCGATGTGTACAATGCCTGTGCCATCGGTGCACAGAAATTCATGCATGCCCAGGCAAGTGACAGGGTTACACGTCCCAGGATGCAGCAGCCGGACGGCAGCTACAAGGAAGTCAGCTACGACGAGGCCGTGGAGTATACCGCACAGATGCTGGTAAACGCCAAGAAGCCCCTTATGTATGGCTGGAGCTCCACGAATTGCGAAGCCCAGAGTGTCGGTCATGAGATCGCGGAGAAAGTGGGCGCTATCGTCGATAATACGGCAACCGTCTGCCATGGATCGACGCTCATCGCCGTGCAGGACGTCGGTATTCCGAGCTGCACGCTTGGCGAGATCAAGAACCGTGCAGACCGGATCATATACTGGGGCTGCAACCCGACACATGCCCATCCACGGCACCAGTCGCGGTACTCGATATACCCGAGGGGATTCTTTACGAACAAGGGTCACAAGAACCGCAAGATGATCGTGGTCGACCCGAGGAACACGGATACCGCAAAGATGGCTGATATCCATTACCAGATCGAGCAGGGAAGAGATTTTGAACTGCTTTCTGCGTTCCGGGTGGCGCTTCGGAATGAAGTGTTACCTGATTTCGTGGCCGGCATACCCAAGGAGAAGATCTACGAGGGAGCCGAACTCATGAAGAGCGGCCGTTTCGGGGTCATCTTCTTCGGCATGGGCGTGACACAGTCATTGTCAAAGAACCACAACATCGACAATGCCATCATGCTCACCAAGGACTTGAACGAGTTCACAAAGTTCTCCATCATGGCGATGCGGGGACACTATAATGTCACCGGTTCCGGGCAGGTACTCGGCTGGCAGTTCGGCTTCCCGTTCTGCGTGGACCTGACCCGCGGGTTCGCACGATATAACCCGGGTGAGACAAGCTCCAATGATCTCCTGCGAAGGGGCGAGGTGGATGCCATCTTTGTCCTCGGAAGCGATCCGGGAGCACATTTCCCCATAAGTTCTGTACGGAAGATCGCCGAGCTCCCGTCTGTTGCAGTCGACCCCCACATCACACCAACGACAGAGGTCTCAAAACTGCATGTGCCCGTGGCCTTTGTTGGAGTCGAGGTCGGAGGCAGCTGTTACCGGATGGACAACGTTCCCATCGATGCCAGAAAAGTCGTTGACCCGCCGGAAGGAATGCTCACAGACGAGGAGTTCCTGACCCGGGTAAACACGCGTGTCAGTGAACTGAAAGGGGTGAACTGAAACAATGTCTGAATATCTCATCAAGAATGGATTCGTGTTTGACCCGGTGCTTGGAATCAAGGGAGACAAGACAGATATCGGCGTAAAGGACGGAAAATGTGTCGAGGCGTCAGACGTTTCGTCAAAGGCAAAGAAGATCGATGCCTCGGGCAAGACGGTGATGGCTGCAGGAGTTGATATCCATGCACATGTCGCCGGGCCGAAGGTGAACGTCGGCCGGAATTACCGTCCAGAGGACAAGCTCTTCAAGGGCTCTCCAAAGAACGGTATGAAACGCATGGAAGGCGGTTTTTCCGTCCCGACGACATTCCGCACCGGGTACAACTATGCCCGGATGGGGTACGGGTTCGTGATGGAAGCGGCGATGCCGCCGCTTTATGCCCGTCACGTCCACGAGGAGATTCGCGACACGCCAATCATCGATGAAGCTGCACTCCCCGTCTTTGGGAACAACTGGTTCGTCATGGAGTACCTCAAGAACGGTGAAGTAGAGAACACCGCAGCCTACATCGCATGGCTTCTGCGGATGACCCGTGGATTCGGTATCAAAAACGTCAACCCCGGCGGAACTGAAGCATGGGGATGGGGTCTGAACTGCCCGACAGTCAATGACCCTGTCCCGTACTTCGATATCACCCCTGCCCAGATCATCAGGGGGCTCATCGAGGCGAACGAATTCCTGGGACTCCCGCACTGCATGCATGTTCATGGCAACAGTCTCGGGGAACCGGGCAACTATACGGTCACACTCGACACCCTCAAGCAGGCGGAAGGATTCTCGCCGAAGGGATCATTTGGAAGGGACCAGGTACTTCATCACACACACCTGCAGTTCCACTCGTACGGCGGGGATTCATACGCATCCAAGAGCTTTGAATCCAAGTCAAAGGAGATCATGGACTATGTCAACAGTGTCGACAACATCACCTTCGATATGGGATGTGTCACACTCGACGAAACGACGACCATGACCGCCGACGGACCGTTCGAGCACCACCTGACCGAGTTGAACCACCTGAAATGGGCCAACGTGGATGTGGAACTTGAGACCGCAGCAGGAGTCGTCCCGTACGTCTATAACCCAAAGACATTCATTGCAGGTGCCCAGTGGGCAATCGGCATTGAACTGGCGCTCTATGCAAAGGACATGATGAAGGTCTTCGTCACCACTGATCACCCGAATGCCGGGCCGTTCACCAGGTACCCGCGGGTCATCAAGTGGCTGATGAGCAG
>LKUF01000234.1 GCA_001412335.1 Methanolinea sp. SDB | reverse complement strand
ACCACTTTGTGTACCGACCATGAGAGAAGGTAATTGGGCATTACCGGTATCTTTCCTCCCCCACCAGGGGCGTCGATCACATATCTCGGGACGGCAAAACCCGATGTATGGCCAATCAGGTTCTCCATGATCTCCACTCCCTTTGCCACCGGCGTCCTGAAATGCGACAGCCCTTCGGATAGATCACACTGGTAGAGATAATATGGGCGGACCCTGTTTGCAACCAGCCTGTGAACCAGCTCCTTCATTATCCGTGGACAGTCGTTTACGCCGGCCAGCAGGACAGACTGGTTCCCAAGCGGTATTCCTGCATCCGCAAGCATGTGCAGGGCCTTCTTGCTCGTCTCCGTCATCTCCTTGGGGTGGTTGAACTGGGTATTCAGCCATAGGGGATGGAATTTGGAGAGCATGTTTACCAGATCCCTGGTGATCCTGTACGGGAGCACAACAGGAATCCTGGTCCCTATCCTGATGACTTCCACGTGCGGGATGGAATGGAGCTCTTCAAGTATCCATTTGAGGTAATCGTCGGGAAGCATCAGGGGGTCGCCGCCCGAGAGGAGTATATCCCTGATCTTTGGATTTTCCCGGATATACTCGATACCTGCCCGTATCTCCGGTTCCGAGGGGATCGAATCGACATCGCCGACCCTCCTCTTCCGGGTGCAGTGCCTGCAGTACATGGAGCAGGTGTTGCTGACAAGGAAGAGCACCCTGTCCGGGTAACGGTGGGTTATTCCAGGAACCGGGCTGTCCATGTCCTCTGAGAGGGGATCACAGAGATCGTATCCTTCAACCGCGAGCTCCTTTGGAGAAGCGACTGCCTGCTTGAATATCGGGTCATTCTCATAATCCCCGGTATCGATGAGAGAGAGGTAGTATGGGGTGATGGACATGGGAAATGTGCGTGTCGTCTCTTCCATCTTTTCCCGGTACGATTCCGGCAGACTGATACCAAGAAGCCGTTCCAGGGTGGAAATGTCCTTGATGGCATGCTTGAGTTGCCATCTCCAGTCTTTCCAGAATTCGTGCGTGCTGTCGTCGGCATCGATATTATGGGCAATTTTTTGCAAATTAGTCGAATTATATGTCATTTTTTTGTCAATCCGTGGACTACTATTTTATGATTAATAATATATAAATTAAACGAATAAATTTATTTAAAGCACTGCTGGGTAAAAAAAGGTATTTTAAATTATTTTTGGTCCCGGCAATCATCATGAGGGTCTGCTGCCTGGATATATTGATGTTGCTCCCCTGCCAATGTAGTTTTCATGCGCCCTTTTGTTCTGGTCAACGTAGCGATGAGTGCCGACGGGAAGTTGTCCACCCGTGAACGGCGACAAATAAAGATTTCAGGCAGTGATGATTTCGCCAGGGTGGACCGGGTGAAGGCGGAATCTGACGCCATCATGGTCGGCATCGGAACGGTCCTCGCCGATGACCCCTCGCTGACCGTGAAATCACCCGAGCTTGTGCGGTGGAGAAGAGAACGGGGAATGGATGATCATCCCGTTAGGGTGGTCGTGGACAGCAGGGCACGGACCCCTCCGGGTGCATCCATCCTCACCAGGGGAGAAGGAAAGAGAATCATTGCGTGCAGCGCAAGGGCAAAACCCGAAGATACCAGGGAACTTGGACGATATGCGACGATAATTTCGGCCGGGGAGGAGAGGGTTGACCTCAACCGACTCGTGGAAGAGCTGTATGCGACCGGGATCCGGCGTCTCATGGTGGAGGGCGGAGGACAACTGATATGGTCCTTTTTCGAGGCGGGACTCGTGGATGAGTTCTCCTGTTTTGTCGGCAACATGATAATCGGGGGATCGGATGCCCCGACACCTGCGGATGGATATGGGTTTGTTATGGAAGGGGATTTTTGCAGGCTTTCGCTCCAGGAGGTAAAAAAGATGGACGAAGGCGTGCTCCTTGTCTGGAAAGTTTCGGAAAACTCATCGGTAACTGGTTGATGCGGGGAAGAAGACTACGTACCTCTCACTGGTTGTCCTGGCCGTAGTATTTGTCCTTATAGCCGTCAGGCAGATCGGAAGGTTCAGGCTCCGAATCTGGCAGATCATGCTTGGAGGTGCCGTTGCCGTCCTTGTTACCGGCCAGATAACCCCGTACGAGGCATTTTCTGCCATCAATTTCGATGTGATCCTGTTTCTTTTCGGCATGCTCGTTGCAGGGGAGGCCCTGCAAAGGAGCGGGTACCTGGAATCCATCGCACATCAGGTCTTTTCTGGGACAGAATCGGGAAAAGCACTCGTATTTCTTGTCATCATGCTGATGGGATTGCTCTCGGCGGTCCTGATGAATGATACCGTTGCGATCATTGGAACACCCCTTGTTCTCTCTTTTGCAGCGAGATATCGTATCTCACCAGGGATTCTCCTTCTTGCCCTCTGTCTTTCTGTCACGACGGGAAGCGTGATGAGTCCTATCGGAAATCCCCAGAACTTCCTTATCGCAAATTACAGCGGTCTCGAAAACCCGTTTCTCACATTCTTCATCGGCCTTGGCATTCCGACCCTGATTAGCCTGGGACTGGTATACCTGGTGCTGTTCCTCTTCTACAGGCAGGAAATTTCCGAATCCAGGCGACAGGATGCCCCCGTCAAACCTCTTTTGAATCCTGAACTTTCCCGTCTTGCACGGATATCACTTGTCATCATCTTCCTGGCAATCGGTCTTCGGATTATCGGTGGTGCAGGCCTAATCCCGTTCTCTCTCCCTCTCATGCTCATTGCCCTTGGCGCAGCGGCACCAATCCTTCTCTTCTCGTCAGATAGGGGGAGTATCCTGAAGAGTATCGACTGGGCTACTCTGGTCTTCTTTCTCGCGCTCTTCGTGTTGATGCAGAGTGTCTTCCTCACCGGCTTTTTCCAGTCAATCCTGTCCTGTCATCATGCCATGCCGGTCTCGCTCATTATCGGGCTTGGCGTTATCGTCAGCCAGTTCATATCAAACGTGCCATTTGTTGCCCTCTTCCAGCCCCTGATACTCGAGAATGCGATATCTGTACCGCAGGTACTGGCGTTGGCTGCAGGGAGCACCATTGCAGGAAACCTCACGGTGATGGGTGCGGCAAGCAACGTGATCGTCATACAGAATGCGGAAAAAGCAGGGTATTCAATCTCCTTTTGGGAATTTTTGAAGGTCGGCGCTCCCCTTACCGCACTCCAGGCCCTGGTGTATATCCTGGTTTTGGGAATTATTGGATAATGGCGGGAATCAATCCAGGGATTGACGACTGCAGCAGGGAATTCCGGCAACCCTTATATCAAACACGGATAAAAGGAGATAAAGGGTGTAATTTGAGGTGGCAAATAGCGTATGACCGGTGAAAAAAGGAAGCTGGAATTGAAGATCTCGGGGATGCATTGCGCAACCTGTGCCATCAACATAGAAAAAACCCTCCGTCAACTGGGCGCTGTAGAAGACGCACAGGTCAATTTCGGTACCGATACGGCCACGGTTGAATTTGATACCTCAAAGGCTTCTGTCAGGGAGATTGAAGAGGCGATCAGGTCGGCAGGCTACCAGGTGGTATTCGAGAAATTGAACCTGAAAGTGGGCGGCATGATGTGTGCCACGTGCGTGGAGAGTGTCGGAAACGCATTGTCGGCCCTCCCGGGAGTCGTCGACGTGAATGTAAACCTCGCCACGGAAGAGGCAACTGTTACCTATGACTCCTCGCTTGCATCGGTTAAGAAGATGGGGGAGGCCATAGAAGCTGCCGGTTACCAGTACCTGGGGGTTGTGGGACAAATCCCGGAAGAAGAGGAGGAATTTGCACGGGACCGTGATCTGAAGGACAAGCGCCGCCGTTTTTTGATCGGTTTTGCAGTCAGCATCCCCCTTTTTCTTCTCATGTTTTTCAAAATTCCCATCCCGATGCAGCAACTGGCATACATACTCCTGGTCATTACGGCTCCTGTCTTCGCGTACGTCGCGTACCCCATCTTCAGGGGGGCGTATGCGGCGCTGAAAAACCGGACACTGAACATGGATGTGATGTATGCGATGGGATGCGGGGTGGCATACGTATCCAGCATGATGGGAACATTCAACATAATACTGACGCTGGAGTTCATGTTCTACGATACGGCGATAATGCTTGCATCATTTCTCATACTTGGCCGATACCTGGAAGCAAGGGCAAAAGGTCGGACAGGTGATGCGATCAAAAGGCTTCTTGGTCTTCGGCCACGGACCGCCCTGGTCGTGCGGGATGGAGAGGAGAGGCAAATCGCAATCGAAGATGTGATTATTGGAGATTCGGTGATAGTAAGGCCCGGAGAGAAGATACCGGTGGACGGCGCTGTGACAGGCGGTGAGAGCTATGTGGACGAGTCCATGATTACCGGTGAACCGGTACCTGTTTTTAAAAACGCAGGCTCTGGTGTGGTGGGAGGGACCCTGAACAGGAACGGCGTGCTCACAATCAAAGCCGAAAAGATAGGAAAGGATACGGTCCTTGCCCAGATCATACAACTGGTCCGTGATGCCCAGGCATCAAAGCCACCTGTGCAGCGGATTGCCGATATCGCAGTCAGCTATTTCATACCTGTTGTCCTGTCCATCGCTTTCATCTCCTCTATTGTATGGTATTTTATTGGCGGATCAACGCTTCTCTTCGCCCTTACGACATTCATCTCGATACTTGTCGTGGCCTGTCCCTGTGCGCTCGGCCTTGCAACACCGACCGCGGTGACCGTCGGTGTCGGAAGGGGAGCCGAACTCGGGATCCTCATCAGGAACGGAGAGATACTTGAGGTAGCAGATCATGTGACCGTCGCGGTATTCGACAAGACTGGAACACTGACACTGGGCAGACCAGAAGTGACCGATCTCTTCGCATCAGGCATGGACGAAAAGGATCTTCTCTCGCTCGTGGCAGCAGTGGAGAAGAACTCACAACATCCATTCGCAGAAGCCATCGTGCGGCATGCCGCCCTTATCCGGGCGTCTGTCGGAGAAGCGGACCAGTTCACCACTTATGGCGGAAAGGGTGTAATGGCAAGAATCGGGAATGACGAAGTCATCGTGGGAAACAGGCTCTTTTTAAAGGAGATGAGGATTCCTTTAACCGACGCATTTGACGATATCGCCGTCAGGCTTGAAGACCAGGGCAAAACCGCCATATTCGCAGCCGTCGGAGGACGCCTCGCAGGCATTATTGGGGTGGCCGATACACTGAAAGAGACAACCCCCATTGCTATTGGAGATCTGCTATCCATGGGAATAGATGTCATCATGATCACCGGGGACAACCCGAGGACTGCCGAAGCGGTAGCCCGTGAGGCGGGTATCGTGAAGGTCATGGCCGAGGTCCTGCCGGCCCAGAAAGCCGACGAAGTCAGACTTTTACAGGAAAAAGGCGAGGTTGTTGCATTTATTGGCGACGGCATCAATGATGCGCCGGCACTTGCACAGGCGGATGTGGGAATGGCAATCGGGAGCGGAACCGATGTTGCCATAGAAAGCGGGGATATTGTCCTCATCAGGGACGATCTCCTCGATGCCGTTTCCGGCGTCCAGCTTTCCCGGAAAGTGATGTCCAGGATAAAGCAGAATATCTTCTGGGCTTTCGCCTACAACAGTGCCCTGATACCCATTGCCGCCGGAATTCTCTATCCATTCACCGGTTATGTGTTCAATCCTGCCCTCGCCGCCCTGGCTATGGCCGCAAGCTCGGTTACGGTGGTCACCCTGTCTCTCATGCTCAGAAGGTATATACCTCCGGCAATGAAGAGAAGAATGAAAGCGGATGTGAGATATGGCGATCGATCCGATATGCGGGATGACTGTTGATCCGAAAACTGCAAAATACAGGAGCGAATACAGGGGAAAGACCTACTATTTCTGTGCTCCGGGTTGTAAGAAGAGATTCGATTCCGACCCTGAAAGATTTGCCAGGCAGGATTGATCAGACCTTCCCCTAAAGATTATCGCGTCTTTTAGGCAGAACAGAAGGCCTAATCTATTTTGAGGTTTTTTTAATAACAAGGGGAATGAATGAGAATGAAAAATCACAGCTGGGAGATCAGACTTGGGATCATTCTCGTGCTCTGTTCGCTTGCAATTTATACTGCCAAGTTCCTGGTCCTCGGGGACCCTGAAAACACGTACTATTACTTCTTCAATGCAATTGGATTTCTCCCGATCAATGTCCTCTTCGTAACCCTCATCATCAACCAACTGCTCAGCATGAGGTCCAAGAAGGAGCGTATGGAGAAGTTAAACATGGTAATAGGCACGTTCTTCTCTGAGGTCGGAACGCGTCTGCTGGCCTACGTATCGGATTGCGACCCTGAACTGGATAGCATACGTTCACTCCTGATTGTCGGGAACAACTGGTCCGATGAAGATTTCCGAAAGGTCAGGGCAGATTTATCATCATATTCATTCACTGCACACATGACAGGAGATACGTTGATGGAGATACGCCGTTTTCTCCAGGAGAAACGCAATTTCCTCTTGAGGCTGCTCGAAAACCCCATGCTGCTCGAACACCAGGATTTTACCGACCTCTTGAGAGCAGTTTTTCATCTCACCGAGGAGCTGGAAAGGAGGGAGGATATCGACATCATTCCCGAAACTGATGTAATTCACCTCTCCGGCGATGTAAACCGTGTATACCGGCTTATTACATTTGAATGGCTCTCGTACATGAGGTATCTTGAGAAGAACTACCCGTACCTGTTCTCTCTTGCCATCAGGACAAACCCCTTTGACGAGGAAGCCTCCGTCATTGTGAAAAGCTGACATCTTTCGGCCCAAAAAATAGCCA
>LKUF01000233.1 GCA_001412335.1 Methanolinea sp. SDB | reverse complement strand
GGGACGCAAAAGCAGGGAGCTCCTGCTCCGGTTCTATCACGACCGGGAGTTTTCGTTCGACGAAGTCACGGTATGCTACGTGGACCGGGGAGCTTTGGACGATACAAGCTGCGTATCAGGGAGACAGATCAAGACCCTTGGCCCCGGTTTCATGGAGATCGAGTCCGAAGTGCGAACCAATTCAATTCCCTACCACCGCCTGATCCGGATACTGTATAGGGGTATCCCGGTATGGGAGAGGCAAGAAGGGACAACAGGTCAAAACAGGGTATGAAGGTATTTCCGGCGACTATGTCTGTATTCCCGTGCGTGATCTTTTTTTTGATATTTTAGAGGCTGGATAAGGGGGCTGAGAAGAGTGGATGCGGAGAGAGGCTGAGTGGGAAGGATGTTGTGTGGGAGGAGATATCATCCGGCCGGGATATTGATATCCAGCCCGGAGGGGACTTTTGGCTCACGTGATACTCTCACGTATTTCCAGTCGGGACGCTGCTCATGGACGAGTACGTCGCGTGACGGGTCATACACCAGTGTCTCTGCAAGATCGATCGACTGTTCGGTCCGCGAGGGGAGATCGTAATTGATCAGCCGGCCATCGATCCGGTACCGGTAATCTCCGGTGTGCGTCCAGTTTCCTGCAACGACGTATCTCTCAAATGGCAGGGAGATCGAGGGATCGCCGGAAAACGCCGCTGAATCGAACCGGCCGCCTTCCCTGAAGACATAGAGGTACATCTCCGTTGATTCAGGGTCGGAATGGAGCACCCAGGCTCCGAGAATTGGCTCCCCGGGAAGAATGGTCTTTCCCGGGGATATGGTGGGTTGAGGCGGTGGAGCCTGGTTCGAGGTGCAGCCTGAAAGGAGCAGGCAGGCGACAAGGAAGAACACCAGGGCGGGATATACTGCACGCGGCGTCATGTATTCAGACTTCCCCCTGAAATTGATATAGCTTGTTTTATTGAATTCCGACACATTTTCACCGGTCATGCGGGCCCTGCATCAGGATACCCCGGACTCCGGGCAGTTAGGCATCACCATCACACCAAGACTCGTGCATGCAGCTCCTGCATCAGGATACCCCGGACTCCGGAGAAGAGAATTGTTCTCTCAATCGCCACCTTTTTTATGCAAAAATCACCTAAAGTATATGGCGCCTCAGTGGCTTAGTTGGCAGAGCGGCTGACTTGTAATCAGCAGGTCCCGTGTTCAAATC
>LKUF01000232.1 GCA_001412335.1 Methanolinea sp. SDB | reverse complement strand
GGCCTGGCGATCGTGATCATCGCCATCATCCTCGACCGGATAACCCAGAACCTGACCCGGTCGTCAGCATGAGGCAAACACTTTATAAAATGAGAGACAAAAAAGGGTTGGTCAAACTGGCCCTTCTTCTCAATTTCCTGAATTTTGAAGGTGATTTTTAATGTATGAAAGAAAACTCAAAAAATTATTCATCATGCTGGCAGTCTCCCTTGTCATCGTCGGCGGCCTCGTGGTATGCGGGTGCACGACGACGGAGGATACCGGGGCGGTTGGCCAGGAAAAGGAGATAACCATCGGGTATGTGACCTGGGATTCTGAAATTGCCAGCACCAACGTGCTCAGGCAGGCCTTCGAGCAGGCCGGATTCGATGTGGAACTTGTGGCGGTTGACGTCGGCCCACTCTACCAGGCGCTCGCCAGGGGAGATGTCGACTGTACTGTCTCAGCCTGGCTTCCCGGCACCCATAAAACGTACATGGATACGTACGGCGACGATTTCGTGATGGTCGGAAAGAACCTCGAAGGGGCAAAGATAGGTCTTGTTGTACCTGAGTATGTGACCATCGATTCCATTGAAGACCTGAACGCGGAGAAGGAGAAGTTCGATGGAAAGATCATTGGCATCGAGCCCGGAGCCGGGATAATGAGGTTGACCGAGGATGCCATCAAGGCGTATGGTCTCGACTACACCCTTATCTCGAGCAGCAGCGCAGGCATGGCGGCAGAACTCAGATCGGCCATCAACGATGAAGACTGGATCGTGGTGACAGGATGGACGCCGCACTGGAAGTTTGCACGCTGGGACCTTAAGTACCTCGAGGACCCGAAGGGCGTCTATGGCGGCGATGAGTATATCGGCACGCTGGCCCGGACCGGTCTTGAAACCGACAAGCCTGAGGCCTACGTGATACTCACCCGTTTCTACTGGACCCCGGAAGACATGGAGTCCGTGATGCTTGCCATTGAAGAAGGAAAGAAACCCGAAGTGGCTGCAAAGGAATGGGTTGATGCCAACCAGGACGTCGTGGACGCCTGGATAGCCTGAAAAATACCTCTTTTTTTATCTCGTGTCCGGTATCTCCCGGTGGGAGAGTAAACTGTTGTTGTTCTTGGCAATAGTTGGTTGATCACAAAATGTGCCGGTTCACATGAATCCGGGGTATGATTCCAGGGATCATTTTTGTATTCTCAAACGCACAACGTGAGGATACGTGCGACTCGCGGTCCCAACTGGTGGAATCCCTGCGGGGTGCAGGATCGGTTGGAAAAGCTCCTCCTACTGGTATCGGCCGGAATTACGGGAAAAATTATCAGTTGGAATGATAGTGAGACAACGGCTCGATCGTGATCTTCTCGTGGTTCATGGCCTGGATGGCAAGGGCGGCAGCCCGGGCGGCCTGGATGGTGGTGATATACGGGACCCCGTAGTCCACCGCCGCACGCATGATCTGGTAATGGTCCTGCCGTGACTGCTTGTCCATCGGGGTGTTCACGATGAGACGTATCTCACCGCGTCGCAGGAGATCGATCACGTTCGGGGACCCCTCCTGCACCTTCCGGATAAGGCTCGCGTCAATTCCTGCCTCGTTTAAGTATTCCACGGTGCCCTGGGTCCCGTAGAGGGAAAGGCCAATCTCCTTGAGCGTCTTTGCGATCGGGATTATCTCTTCTCTCTGTTCGCGACTGACCGAGATGAAGATATTGCCCTTGAGCGGGAGCTCGTTGTCTGCCGAGATGCAGGCCTTGTAGTAGGCCCGGCCGAAGTCATAGTCGATTCCCATGACCTCTCCCGTGCTCTTCATCTCGGGGCCGAGCACCGTGTCGACTCCCGGCAGCTTGTTGAAGGGGAGGAGCACCTCCTTGACCGCCACGTGTGATATCGAACGCTCTGAATACCCGAGATCCCGTAATTTCTTTCCGATCATCACCTTGGCGGCGATCTTTGCAAGCGGTATGCCGGTCGCCTTCGAGACGAACGGCACCGTCCTGCTTGCCCTGGGATTCGCCTCGAGGACGTAGACCACACCGTCTTTTACCGCCAGCTGGATGTTGACGAGCCCTATCACCCCGAGCCCGAGCGAGATCTTCTTCGTATAGTCCCTGACCCTCTCGAGGATCTCATCCTGGAGGGACTGTGTCGGGATGACGCATGCCGAGTCGCCGCTGTGGACCCCTGCCTCCTCGATATGCTCCATGATCCCGCCGAT
>LKUF01000231.1 GCA_001412335.1 Methanolinea sp. SDB | reverse complement strand
ATCCTGACGATGCCCGGTGACGATATCACCCACCCAATCCCCGACCTGACCGGCTATATCACCGAAGGGCAGATCGTGGTCAGCAGGGAGCTTCACCGGAAAGGGATCTACCCTCCAGTGAACGTGCTGCCCTCCCTGTCCCGGCTGATGAACCTCGGGATCGGAGAGAAGCACACCCGCGAAGACCACAAAAAAGTCTCTGACCAGCTCTATGCCGCCTACGCGGAAGGAAACGATCTTCGTGGACTGGTGGCAATCGTCGGAAAGGATGCTCTCTCCGAGCGTGACCGGATGTTTCTCGAATTCGCAGATCTCTTCGAGGACCAGTTCGTCAGGCAGGGATACGAAGAAGACAGGAGTATTACCGATACTCTTGACATCGGGTGGAAACTGCTCTCGTCACTGCCGGTCGAGCAGCTGGTGCGTATCGACAGGGAACTGATCCAGAAGTACCATCCCCAGTTCAGGGGTGCCGCAAAGGCAGCGGAGTAACGATTCATGGCGCTTAAAGATGTAAAGCCAACAAGATCCGAGCTGATCGCTCTGAAAAAGAGGATCGCTCTCTCGGAGCGGGGCTATAAGATCCTGAAGATGAAGCGCGATGGATTGATCATTGAATTTTTCAAGATACTCGAACAGGCTAAAGACAGCCGTGGGATGCTTGGAGAACGGTACAAGAAGGCACAGGAGATGATGGCAGTTGCAAACACGGTCGAAGGAGCCATCGGTGTAAAAACTGCTGCTTTTTCCGTCCAGGAAGTCCCTGACATCTCTCTTTCAAGCAAGAATATCATGGGTGTCGTGGTCCCCGAGATCGAGGCGTCGAAGGTGAAAAAAGGTCTTATCGACCGTGGGTACGGGCTTTTGGGCACGACCTCGGTGATCGATGAGACTGCGTCAGCGTTCGAGGACCTTGTGGAGGCCATAATCGAGAGTGCCGAGATCGAGAGCACGATGAAGAAGCTCCTCGACGAGATCGAGTCGACGAAACGGCGGGTGAACGCCCTGGAGTTCAAGGTCATCCCCGAGCTCACCGAAGCCCGCGACTTCATCAAGATGCGGCTTGACGAGATGGAACGGGACGAACTCTCGAGGCTCAAAAAGATTAAAGCGCACTCCGGATAAGAAAGGTACTGGTATGCCGATCGGGACGTTGGACCAGATTCAGTCGGCGGGAAAGACGGTACTCCTCCGTCTGGATCTCAATTCCCCGATCGATCCGGCCACAAACCTTATTCTTGACGACAAACGGTTCAGGGAGCATATCCCGACCATCCAGGCACTCGAAAAGAGCCGGGTGGTCATCATTACCCACCAGAGCAGGCCGGGTAAGAAAGATTTTACGACGCTTGAGGCACATGCGGAGAAACTGGCACAGCTCATCCAAAGGCCGGTCACGTACGTCGACGATATCTTCGGCCATTGCGCCCGGGATGCAATCAGGACTTTGCGTACCGGAGATGTTCTCATGCTTGAGAACGTGCGCTTTTCTGCCGAGGAGAACCTGAAGGTAAAGCCCGAAGATGCGGTAAAGACACACCTTGTCAGGAAGCTTGCAGAGATGGGCGACCTCTTTGTCAATGATGCCTTCGGAACCGCCCACCGCTCCCAGCCGACGATGGTCGGGCTTCCGCTCGCCATGCGATCGGTTGCAGGACTGCTCATGGAGAAGGAGGTGACCACGCTATCGAGGGTCTTTGATGATGCACCCGGGCCTGTTTTCATGGTGCTCGGGGGGACCAAGGTGGATGATTCGATGGACGTCGCAGAGCACATGCTCTCCCAAAAGATCGCAGACCGGGTGCTCGTCACCGGGGTCGTGGCAAACGTCTTTTTGATGGCGATGGGACTTGACATCGGGAGACCCTCTTCGCAACTCCTCACCCAGCTCGGCTACGATGGCGAGATCGAGCATGCACGAACGCTTCTTGCCATGTATCCGGAAACGATCATGGTCCCTGAATGGGTTGCTGTCAAGGAGGAGGGAGCACGTGCGGAATACGCGGTCGACGCGATCCCCGGTGATTGCCCGGTGCTCGACCTCGGCATGGATTCGATCATATCATTCTCAAAGGAGATCAAGAATGCCGGAACGGTCGTATTTAATGGTCCCGCAGGGCTCTTCGAAGAGAAGGACTTTGCCACGGGCACCTACGAGCTCCTGCGGGCCGCATCCACGGTGGAGTTCTCTGTTATCGGCGGGGGCCATACCGCGGCCGTTGCAGAAAAGCTAGGCCTTGAGAAGAACTTCACCCACATCTCGACTGGAGGGGGCGCCTGTATCGAGTTTCTCACCGGGAAGAAACTCCCTGCTGTCGATGCACTGGAACGTTCAAAAGAGATATTCTGTTGAAAAATTATGTGCCGGTATTGGAGCCGGAAAGCACGCCAAGTATTCTTTCTGATACTCACATTTTTCCTAGTTTTTCCTGTCGCTTTCTGAAGCAGCATTTTTGGTGTGACGGGCACCAGGATACGACTTTCTGCCCATATCAGGGATGAATGCCACAGGGTTGATTGCAGGCTTCATCATCGAGGAGAGAAGCGTGGACTTGCCGCCCTCGCCCTTCGCCCGGCTTCGCATGAGGTTGAAGGTTGCGACCGAGAAGACCAGTGCAGTCCCGAGGAACAGGACAAGCCCTGCTATTGTGGCTATCCCTACGACAAGCATGACCCGTGTACCAAGCGAGACCATGTATGCCCCCAGAACGAAGAAGATCCAGAAGAGAGCCACGATGATCCTGGTAAATTCAAGAGGACTCCACATGCTCCGGTCCCTCTCCGGTTCTTCCCCGATGGAGAATGCATCGATCACTTTTCCCATCTTCACCAGGGCCAGGCTTACCATAACAGAGAGAATTCCCGCAAACACAAGCCCGACTGCAAATATCTCATCCATTGTGCATCAGTCCTTCATACCATACTGGAACGCCCCTTTATATAAAGTATTTCTTATGTATTACCTATGTAATGTTTGATCATACGGTGTTCTTTAAGTATTACAAACAATTTTGAGAGTTTTTATATAATTTCACGATTCACTATTAAGAGAATGGGCGAGAGGAACTCGAACCAGGGCGGCGAGCGGGTGGCCATTTCCTACAAAATGCCCCCAAATATCTATGAAAAAGTGAATAAACTGGTCTATGAAGAGAAAAAATTCTCAACCATATCTGACTGTATAACCCAAGCATTAATATACTTCATAGACAATCACAACGATGTGGGACAATTCAAAGAACTCTTCCAGGAGTACCTTGCGTCAGAGGAAGGGCAGGATATGATGAAGAAAGTCATGAAAGACCTGCTTGTAGACGTCCTGACATCACAACAGTCACTGGCAAAGGAAGAGTCAAGGTAATACATAAGTATTCTTTTTTCCAATAATCAAGTATTTTTGTTCACCTGTGATCTACCGGGAGATACTCCGGGTGGTGCCGCAGCATGTTTTTTCCTAAAAATTTAAGAGATCATTCCAGATTCGATCGGCGTGAGCTCTTACCCGGTTTCCGGCCTGCAAAAAGGTCCAGGTAATTGTCAACAGGCATATCTTCTTAACGAAGAGATACGAGCATTAAAGAACTGCGGTAGAGGGCCAGATCCTATCTGCCTGCCCACAGGTGTCGCGCAATGGGGAATACCACGAAATATACACAGGTAAAAGCATCACGAGGTGAGATTCCTTCTGATGTTGTATACGAGAATGCCGAGATCTTCAACCCGTTCACCTGTGAATGGTCAATCTCGAGCTTTGCGGTCAAATCAGGCTTCGTCGTGGGAACAGGGGATTACCGGGCCCACGAGTCAGTCGATCTCAATGGCAGGAGGGTCGTTCCCGGCCTGATCGATGCACATGTCCATATAGAATCCTCGCTCCTTGTCCCGTCAGAGTATGCACGACTCGTCTCGGCCCATGGGACCACAACCGTGGTAGCCGATCCCCACGAGATCGCCAACGTCTGCGGTGTGAAAGGAATCTCTTTCATGCTTGCTGAAAGAGAGGGCCTGCCAATCGATATATTCTTCATGCTCCCTTCCTGTGTACCGGCTACACCGCTTGACAGGGGTGGTGCTGAGCTTACCGCCAGCGACCTTTCTTCGTTCATCGGAAAGGACGGAATACTTGGCCTCGCAGAGGTGATGAACGTCCCCGGTGTGTTGAACCTCGACCCGTCTGTCTGGGAGAAACTCTCACTCTCTCCCATCATAGACGGCCATGCACCGCTGCTCTCCGGAAAAGACCTGAATGCATACGTGGCAGCAGGGATACAGAGCGACCATGAATGTGTATCGGCTGACGAAGCTGCCGAGAAACTCGATCTTGGGATGTATATCTTTGCACGGGAAGGATCCACCGAGAAGAACCTGTCTGAAATCATACGGATTGTCACGCCCTGCACCTGTTCACGGTTCTCCTTTGCAACCGATGACAGGCACGTCGATATGCTGGTACATGACGGGCACATTGATGACTGTATCAGGAAATCTGTCGAATACGGTCTTGAACCCGAACTGGCAATCAGGATGGCGACACTCTCCCCGTGCGAGAGGTTCCGCCTCAATGACAGGGGTGCCCTTGTTCCAGGAAGACATGCCGATTTCTGCGTCCTGAAGACGGGAGCCAGGTTCGAGGTAGAGAAGGTGTTTAAGAACGGAAGAATTGCACAGAGCCCAAAACCGCGATCCGCAACAGGTATCCGTCACACGATGAAATGCACCCGCCTGCCCCCGGATGCACTCGATATCCGCGGTTCCGGCACGGCCCGGGTCATCGGAATCGTCCCCAACCAGATACTGACAGAGAGCCTGGAATTCGAGATCGACGGCAGGGATCTTCCCGATCCTGGCAGGGATATCATAAAGGCGGTCGTATGCAGCCGGTACGTCGACGGATCATCCGGAAGCGGGCTCGTCCATGGTTTCGGCCTTCGGAAGGGGGCCATCGCCAGCAGCGTCTCTCATGATTCGCACAACATCGTCGCCGTCGGTGTGGATGACCCGGATATCAGGAGAGCGATCGATGCGATCATACAGAATGAGGGCGGAATGGTCGCAGTGCATGGCGATGAGAGGGTATTGCTCCCCCTTGCATGTGCAGGCCTCATGTCGGACCTCCCATACGAAGAGGTGTGTGAGAAGATCTCCGCATTAAACACCTGTACACGAGAATGGGGATCTATTCCGGAGCCCTTCATGTACCTCTCTTTTCTTGCACTGACAGTCATCCCGCACCTGCGGATAACCAATCGGGGGCTCTTTGACGTCGACTCCTTCAGTGACGTGCCCCTGTTCATACCCTGACCTGTCAAAGAGACGTGGGATAGAAAAAACGGAAAAATGAAAATTTTTCAGGGGGTGTACCGAGAAACATCCCGTCAAACGCGATCCTGTTCTTCCTTCATGATGCCACCTTGATACGTCTTTTGGAAGTTAACAGGCATAGGTCGCCCCCGGGAACCGGTGCACCATTATTTTTGTTCGATTTACTAATATATAAAATATTTGGGTCTTTTTTGGTAATTCATCGCTGATACATATCTTGATTGGGAAAATATGTGATTAAATCCGTGATAGCATTAAACCAATATATACCGTTATTTTTCGTTTTAAGCGTAGATATAAAGATATTTTTGGTATCAGGTAAGAATGATGCCTTATTCGAAAAAGAATATACGTTCACGGGCACATCGCATAAACTGATGCTGAAGCGTGCAGAGATCGCCAAAAATGAGGCATGATGCAGTTCTTATCCAAAAAAATATAAGTATCATCAATAAAAAAGGAATCTATAGCCAATTATCCAAAAATCAGGACACCCCCATGATCTCCGTTTTATTCGTCGACGACGAACCCGCCCTGCTGGAAATCACCCGGCTGTTTCTCGAACGCTCCGGGGAGATGAAAGTCGATACGTGCAGGTCTGCGCTGGAGGCAATGGAGAGACTGAAAACACATTCATATGACGTGATCGTCTCTGATTACGAGATGCCGATGATGGATGGAATCGTCTTTTTAAAGATTCTCCGCGCAGAAGGCGACAATACGCCCTTCATCATCTTCACCGGAAAGGGACGGGAACACGTTGCAAAGGAGGCACTGAACAACCGTGCCGACTTTTACCTCCAGAAAGGCTCCGATCCAAAATCACAGTTTGCAGAACTCGACGGGATGATACGCCAGGGGCTGCAGAGAAAGATTGCAGAAGAATCGTTGCATTCGGCCGACCGGCGGATGGTGGATATCATCAACCACCTGCCCGATGCCACGTTCGCTATAGACAGCGATGGGATTGTCGTATCCTGGAACAGGGCGATGGAAGAGTTCACAGGAATACGGGCCGGTCAGATGATTGGAAAGGGGGATTATGAATATGCGATACCATTTTACGGAAAACGACGTCCGGTCCTCGTCGATCTTCTCAACTATTCAGCCGAAGAGATCGAGAGATGTGCATATGCAAACGTGAAAAAAGAGGTACCCTCAGTTGTTGCCGAGACACGGAACGCGATGAGGAAAGGCGAACCGGCAACGATGTGGGTCCGTGCCACCCGGATTTGCGATGAAAAAGGCCGGGTCATCGGTGCAATCGAATCGGTACGGGACATCACCGACATCAGGAAAATTGAGGAGGATAGAAAGAAGAAAGAAGAGAAAGACCGTGAATTTGGTCTTTTCGACCGGATGTTTGGGAAATCGGCCGATGCATGGTACAAGAAAGGGGTCGACCTGTATTACAAGCAGGGAAAATTTTCAGATGCGATCGTCTGCTTCGACCGCGTGATCGAGATGGACCCCCGGCACATGAAGGCATGGAAGGAGAGAGGTATCTGCTTAAAGGAGCTTGGACGGTACGAGGAGGCCATCCAGTGCTTTGACCGGGCGATCGCTCTTGCCCCAAAAGAACGTTTCACCTATTACTTCAGGGGTGAAGCGCTGGAAAAACTCGGGAAAAGCAGGGGTGATTTTGCCCTCCTGGAGGAGGCGATACGGTGCTTTGACATAGTCCTGCAGGATGACCCGGAAAATGTAAATGCCTGGAATTACAGGGGGGTATGCTTAAAGGAGCTGCATCGCCACGAGGAGGCCAGGAAGTCCTTTGACCAGGCGCAGATGCTCCTTCGCATCGGAAAAAGCAGGAAATAAGACGAAAACAGCACACTTGTGCCAGGAACATATTCCAAAAAAATCCTAACAATGTCTTTATTGTGCATCATTTACAAAGCCGTATAGGAAATGAGGGGTACCCATCTCATGAACAGAACAGATCCTTCTGGAACCGGTGCACAGAACCTGCATCTTGCCATCCTGATCGTTATCACGGCAATCGCCTTCATAGCAAACATTGCAGGTATCTATTTCGGCGTATCCCTGCTCACTCCCCTCTTCTTTTATATCCCGATTATTATTGCAGCCTACTGGTTTCCGCGAAGAGGGGTCATATTTGCAGTCGTCGTGGGCATCATACAGGTCCTGTTGATCTACAGCGCGAGCTATCCGGACCTTCCCCAGCTCACTTATGCCGTCTCAACGGCCAGTTTCTACATTCTTGTCGCTGTTGCCGTAGTCATCTCTTCGCTTTCCGGGGATCTGAAGGAGAAGGAGGCCCGGTACCGGGAGATATTCGATCGCTCCGAGACCGGGATATTCCTTGCACAGAACGAGGCAGGCGGCCTGTTGATCGAAGAGGCCAACCCGAGGGGATCCGAGATCCTCGGGAGCCTTCCGGAAGACCTGGCGGGAAGACCTCTCGCAGAGTTCTGGAAGGATGAGTCCGGGCGAATCTCTTTTTTGCAGGCGCTCGTAAAGAGCGGGTTTGTCCCGCCTTTCGAATCTTCAATAGTCTCAAGTGGGGGTGGGCGTATCCCTGTTCTCATCTCCGCATCACGGCTCCCGGCAAATAAGCTGGTCATCACTCTTACTGATATATCAGAGCGCAAGCGTGCAGAGGAGGAGATACAAAAGATCAACCTTCACCTCTCAACAATCAACCACATCATCAGCCAGGGAAGTGAATCATCCTCCGTGCAGGAACTGGTCGAAAAATGCCTGGAATATACACGAAATTTCCTGGAAGCCGAATATGGCGGGGCAAAGATCCCCGTGTCGAATCCTTCCGCTCCGCCCCGGCTCTTCCATAGCGGCGATCTGGATATTCTGAGGGAGATCGAAGAATCCGGTTCGGAGGAGAGCAGCAGTTGGAGGAGGGCCATCGATGAGGGAGAATCTTTTGTGTTCTCTGCCGCTGCTATCGGGGAGAGCGCCCACTCCGGTATCGTCATCCCGGTTCCGCGGAGTGACGGGCGAACAGGCGTGATCTTTTTTGCATGCAGGAGTCCACGCACGTATTCCACCGAAGAGAAGAAGATTCTCGAGTCCATCGCAAAAGAGACCGGGACCGCTGTGAGCAAGCTCCAGCTTTCAGAGGATCTTGTCGATGCGAACAGGAAGGCAAACCTCTACCTCGATATCATGATGCATGACATCAACAACGCAAACCTGGCATCGTTGTGGTATGGGGATCTTCTCACAGAGATGGTTGAAGGTGAATCAAAGGATCTGGCCTCGCGGGTGATTGACGGGATACACAAGAGCAGCGAGGTGATTCGATCGCTCGAGACGATACGAAGGATCGAGGAGAAAGAGGGAGAATTGGTCGAGATCGACCTTGACAAGGTGATCAGGCAGGAGATCGCGCATTTGCCTGATGCAGATATCAGATTCACGGAAAGCGGGGTGCGTGTCTGCGCCGACGATCTCCTGGGGGTGGTCTTCTCAAATCTCATCGGAAACAGTGTCAGGTACGGAGGCAGGGGGGTATCGGTCAATATCCATGTCGAGAGAAGTGGAGATGACGAGGTGACTGTCTCGGTAGAAGATACCGGCCCGGGAATTCCGGATTCCGTAAAAGAAGTAATATTCACCAGGTTCAGGCAGAACGGCACCAGTGGGGGAGGGAAGGGCCTCGGGCTGTACATCGTAAAGACCCTCATCGATCGGTACGGTGGCAGGATCATCGTGGAAGACCGGAACACAGAGAGACCCCACGAGGGGGTCGCCTTCAGATTTTCACTGCGTACCTATTGCTGAATGATGCGGCTTGCAGGCGGGGGGGCCTCATGCAGGCATCAGTGGATACAGCAAAAGGAGAATGACCGGCTGGTGAAGGAGATATATGAGGAGTGAATGCCTCCCGAGATACTCCATCAGGGGGCGGGCAGAAAAGGTGGCATCAACCATCCCGAATCTCCTCAGTCCCCCGGGGTAGAGGACTTTTCCCAGAAATATCCCGAGAAGCACTACACCCAGCCAGGGAACAAGCGGTGTATAATCGAGGCTCGTAAAACCCAGGGGGTG
Source organism: Methanolinea sp. SDB (assembly GCA_001412335.1). Classification (GTDB taxonomy): domain Archaea; phylum Halobacteriota; class Methanomicrobia; order Methanomicrobiales; family Methanospirillaceae; genus SD8. The sequence continues at coordinate 5,571 of LKUF01000231.1, read as the reverse complement.
TACACCGAGCCAGAGAAGCCAGCAAGGGCCTTCCCGCAACAGCCCGCTCAGGCCGGCTGTGATAAGCACGACGCCTGCCAGGAGATTTCCCCAGAAGAGACGCAGGAAGATGGGTGCGAGCATCACGGAAAAACCGATGAGGTGGAGAATTCCAAAGATGATGGTGGCCTCCGGCACGGCAAGCCACGTTATTATGGTGATGCCGGCACCAAGGCCCATGATAAACAGGCCTCTGCGAATAAATTTGAGGATGTATTCCCTTCGCGTGAGTATGGCCGCGGCACGGGCGCCGCTGAGGGTAAGAGATATTCCGACGAGGAAGAGGAAGAGGGATGCCGTCAAACCGGCAAACAGCCTCCAGAATCCGGACCCGACATTGACTGCTGCTATCTCGAAATAGTTGAGATCAAACACGATATGGAATATGATCATCATGACAACTGCAATACCCCGGGAGATATCGATCTCCCAGTATCTTTCAGTTACATGGCTCTTCATCGGCACAACCGTATCAAATAAAGGAAATTTTCCCGCGTAACAGCAATCAGCGGTTTTTCGACCGATCGAATTGGATTATCCGAGACGCGTAATCTTTTCGCTGTACCAGGAAACGTAAAAGATCAATCTTTATTAAACCTCCTCTCCATCTATCTTTGAGCATCTCACAGGAAAACACGGAATGTCCTGATGCTGTAAAAGGAGTGATTAGAATGATCGACAACCTGCTTCTTGGAAACATGAAATTCCGGGAATCCGAATTCAATGACAATATCGAACTCTACAAGCGGCTCACAGTCGGGCAAAGCCCCAAGGTCCTCTGGATCGGCTGCTCCGATTCAAGGGTCAATCCTGAATTGATAACTGAATCAAAACCTGGAGAGATCTTTATCCAGCGAAACATCGGAAATATCGTTCCCATCCATGACTGGAACTTTGCAACGGTCCTTGAATATGCCGTGGCACATCTCAATGTCACAGACATCGTGATCTGCGGTCACTCGGACTGTGGGGCAATCAAGGCCCTGGACAAGGCGAGTTCGGATTCGTATATACCGCTCTGGCTCAACAACGCCAGGGAGGCACAGGAGAGAGTGGATGCCCGTATGCCAAACCCTGAATCACCCCAGGTTCGGTCAAGGGAGATAGAGCTTGAAAATATCCGCCTCCAGATCGAACATCTCAATTCTTACCCTCTCATAAAAAATGCCCTCACGGAGAATCGGGTCGCGATCCATGGCCTGTATTATGATCTTGACACAGGGGTCCTCTCAAAGGTCGTCTGATTCAGAGCCTTTTTTCAATCTCTTTTTGAAGTTGGGGTAACGATATCCTTCCCATCGGGACCAGCTCCCGGTTCACCAGGATGATGGGGATCGGGGGGTAGTGCTTCTCGATGATCTCCTTGATATGCGCCGGGACTTCGTCATCGATGAGGGTCAGCTTCATCCGGACTCGCTCTCCATATTGTTGCCGTATCTCATCGGAAAGCGCTTCAAACGCGGGCACCAGCCTGCCCGTCGGGTGGCAGTCGTACAGCCCGCAACTGCGCGTCATGTCACAGGGAAACGGAGAACAGGACGAGTCCTTCATCCCGACGACCTCGACTTCTATCGTATCTTCCATAATAGAATATGCCCCTGATTGTTATTTGAAAATTCAGATCGGGACTCCGTTTGCCTTTTCAAAAAGCCGGGGCTGGGGAGTCTCGTGTGAAGGCCGCCAATAATCAGAGGAAGCGTTCAAAACGGTCCTGTGCAACCTTGCATATCGGGCATACCAGGGGTGGGGATTCGCGTGCACACAGGTAACCGCAGACCCTGCACCGCCAGACAGGCAAGGAGACAGTCAGCGGCACATTCCCGGAAGGGGCCTTCGAAACGGTCTTCCGCATACTTCGTGGAGGACGACGTTCTGGGATTGGGCCCACGGTCTTTTCACCCTTCGCAACCTCGCCCGACACGTACAGCGCACAGTAACACGCACCAAATTCCTCCAGGTCAGGGTCGCGGTAATCACATGGACAGATGATATCGAGGTCCTGCTCCCGCTTTCCCGATGCGATCCGGCAGGGACATGCAGGGTACCCGTACCGTTGCTCGTTGACCATCAACCCCCTGACCAGGTTTTTTGTAAAGTCCGTGTCAGGGTTCAGGAAGTAGCCGCCCTGCCCGGCATCCCGGGCCACCTCATCGTATCTCTTCACAAGCTCTTCTTTTCCAATAACAGAATCATTCATGTGAGGGCCTCCCGTATCTCCTGTTCGCGGAACCCGACGATCACCCGGGAATCGTTGATGACAAGTGTCGGGAATGATCCACTCGGGTTATGGCGTTCCACTTCAGTTAACGCTTCTTCGATCTCATCATGCTCCAGGAGATCGACATAGACATAGCTGTGCTCGACTCCCAGTTCTGCCAGCAACTCCTTTGTCTTTGCGCACCAGCCGCATGTGCTCAATGCATACAGCACAACCTTCCCTTTATCTTCTCCATCAATATGCGTCATCTCGATCATACAAGCACCAGAATTTTTTTTGTGATACCGTTTATCTCCATTCAATGAATATCCGGATATCCTATTTAACCCTCCCATACCGTAACAAAAATCCCCTGATATCACCTCCGCAGAAGAGATCTCATGCTCAATTGCCTGGTAGATGAAATCCTTTATCGCTCCGGGAGATGATAGAGACTAATAAACCGGTGTTCAGAGATGCAGGATGTTGAAAAAGACAGTTTTTTGGGAAAAGCTGAATTATTGAAGATGCTGGATGAGATACAGGGAGAATTTTCGTATGATGGGACGGCATACCATCTCCCTGTCACCTATGCCATCACCGGCAGTGCCATACATACCGGTGACGAAGCCCGGACAGCATATGAGAATACAGGAGGCAATCCACTCGTTGCCGCAGAATGCATCACCTCGTTTGAACAGGCGAAACACGGAAAGGAAGAAGATCCCTATACGGGATTTATTGTTGATTCGGTTTTGAGAAAACTCGGCTATTCGCTTGTCGACGGGAGTATCCTTGGCCTGGCGCTCCTTGCCGGGACACCGCCACGCCCTGATACCGCCGCTGCGATCTGCCGTGAGCTCCAGGAGAAGTATATCCTGACATTCCTTGCAGGTGACGTGATCTCTTCTCTCGTGGAATCGGGCGTAAAAGTCGGAGCTGAATACCGCCTCGTTCCGCTGGGCAAAAAACCGCTCATGGGCATTCACTTCATTGACATCATAGCCCGCGTTGCCATGATGTTTGGGGGCGTCGCACCCGGAGACACCGACCGACTCCTGCGGTATGCACAGGAACGAGCCAGGGCATTCGTCATTGTCTTTTCTGGGCTGGATGAACCCGAGATCGAAGTATATGACGCATTCGGCCTTCTCGGCATACCAATCCTCTCGGTTGACGGATACGAGGGCAGAGAATGGGTGCAGGTGGAGGCAGGTGATGCCGTCGGGACAGGCCTGGATCTGAAGGGTATCAAGGTGACCGTAACGGCGATCCCGATTCCCATGGCCTGTTCACCGGCTTTTGAAGGAAAGAGCATACGAAAGGAGGAGATGTTCGTCGAGTTCGGCGGGGGCCGCAGCCCGGCCTTCGAGCTGCTCAGGTCCCGGCCGGCAGAAGAGGTCACAGACGGGAAGGTGACGGTCATCGGACCAGAGATCGAAGATATCCGGGAAGGTTCCGCCGTCCCGCTCGCAATAATCGTGGACGTGTACGGGAAAACGATGAAGAAGGATTATGAACCGGTTCTCGAGCGGCGCATACATAACTTTGTCAACTATGGCGAGGGTACGTGGCACGTGGCCCAACGCGACCTCGTCTGGGTAAGGATCTCGAAGGAGGCGGTTGCCCATGGCGTCAGGATCGAGCATCTCGGAGAACTCATCGCTGCAAAGTTCCGTATAGACTTTCCCGATCTCCTGGACGCAGTCCAGGTAACCCTGATAACCGATGAGAAGAAGGTACTGGAGGCAAAAGGAGAGGCTGGGTTGATCTACGAGGAGAGGGACGAGAGGATCAGGGGGATGAAGGATACCGATGTGGATACCTTTTATTCCTGCACACTCTGCCAGACGTTTGCTCCAAACCATGTCTGCATCATTACACCGGAGAGACCCGCTCTCTGCGGGGCCATAACCTGGCTTGACGGAAAGATTGCATACGAGATATCGCCTTCGGGAGCAAACCAGCCCGTCCTGAAAGGGGATATGATCGATGAGGTACGCGGCGAGTTTGAAGGGGTGAACAGGTTCGTGAAGAAGGCCTCCCACGGCGAGGTTGACCGGTGTTCGCTCTACAGCATCCTCGAGCATCCCATGACCTGTTGCGGCTGTTTTGAATGTATTGCCGTCATGGTCCCTGAAGTGAACGGGTTTTTGATTGTAAACAGGGAGTACACCGGCGATACTCCCTCGGGCATGACGTTCTCCACGCTGGCAGGGACTATCGGGGGAGGCGCACAGACGCCGGGGTTTGCCGGCATCTCGAAGGGATACATTCTGAGTGACCGGTTCCTCCAGGCCGAAGGCGGGATCGAGCGGCTGGTATGGATGCCGTCTCTTCTTAAGGAGGAACTGCACGACAGGCTGGTACAGAAACTGAAAGAAGGAGGGATCGAGTCGCTCTTCGATAAAATCGCCGATGAGGAGAAGGCCGTAGCACTCGAGGACCTGATCGAATACCTGGCACGTGTGGACCATCCTGCACTTGAGATGCATCCCCTGATCTGAAGGTTGTGATGCCCATGAACGTAGATATCATTTCCGAGTGGACAGGAGAGATCGGTGAAGTCACCATTGGTGCCACAAAGAAGGAAGGGGGCTCCCGCTGCGCAGCCATCGTGATAGGCGGCGGATCCGGATTTCCCTTTCTTGGCGGTTCAGCACCGGGGAGAAAGCCCCTGATAGCATTCGAGTTCTGTGACGATCCGAAACTGTGGTCCCCGATAGTCACCGAATTCGAAGGGGACGTGGTGAATGATGCGGGAGCATGGGCTGCCCGGGCAGAGGAGCGTCATCGTCCCGATCTTCTCCGGTTCTACCTGACGAGTACGCGGCGCCGGGGTTTCCAGGAATTTTCACAGCTGGGACGCACCGTCGAAGAGGTCCTGGAGAGATCCACGCTCCCGCTCATAGTCGAGGGTAGCATCGATCCTGCAATCGACAGCGAGACCTTCCTCTGCTGCGGCGAAGCAGGCGAAGGTGAGAGGCTGCTTTTGGGAACTGCCGAGGAGGGTAGGTACCGCAGTGTCGCAGCCGCCGCCATGGCATACGGGCACTCGGTTATCGCCCAGTCACCGATAGATGTGAACCTTGCCAAGCAGTTAAACATCCTCCTGCGTGAAACAGGTGTTCCCCATGACAGGATAGTGATAGATCCCTACACGGGAGCACTGGGGTACGGATTCGAATACTCATACTCGGCGATGGAGCGGATCCGGTATTCGGCACTGAAAGGCGACGAAGACCTTGCGATGCCGATGATCAGCTCGGCTATTGATTCCCTCAACATCAAGGAGGTGAGGGAGGCCGATCCCGGGCAGAGAGGTGAAATGGCGG
>LKUF01000230.1 GCA_001412335.1 Methanolinea sp. SDB | reverse complement strand
TGAGACCGAGCTTCTCCTGAGGATCCGCGATTATGCGTCAACCGTCGGCGGGCGTGCCCAGTTGGCAATCGAGAAGTATGCCGAATCCTTCGAGGCGATCCCTATCACGCTCGCTGAGAACTCAGGATTCAACCCGCTCGACAAGCTGGTGGATCTCAAGAATGCCCATTCGAAGGGCAAGACGCATGCTGGTCTCAATGTCTACGACGGAAAGGTGATCGACATGCTCAAGGCGAAGGTCGTCGAACCCCTCCGCTCCAAGAGACAGTCGGTACAGAGTTCAGCAGAGGCGGCAATCCTGCTGATCCGTGTAGATGACATGATGATCTCCGGCGGCAGGCATTAAAGGAAAACCAAACTTCATTTTTTTAGCCGCGTGAGCAGGTCGAGACGATTTCCACTTCAGGCTCTTCGATTACCTTGTCCTGTGGAAGTGAGACGCCTTTATGGAAAATAAGGACGATATCCGGATTTATTCCGAGCGAGAGCAGGGCATCCTCATACGTATCCCCATCCCGTCCGTCATATACCATGACTTTGTCTTCCGGGGAGAGCCGAACCGTCACCATCATTCGATACCATTATTGGGAAACGGGAGCAAAATATCTATTCCAACGTGCCGAGGTAGTCTAGTCCGGAAAGGCGGTAGCCTCGAAAGCTACTGGCGCTTGGCGCCTCGGGAGTTCAAATCTCCCCCTCGGCGTTATTTTCATCGTTATTTCTCCCAAAAAAGACCATACCTGTGCCATACCCGCCTTTCCCGGTACCAGGAAAGCTATTATATCCCGGGCGATTAACCCCTGTCCATGAAACGGAAGATATTACTCATATTTTGTATCCTGGCAACAATGCTCCTTCTTGCAGCGGGATGCAGCCAGCCGGGGGTCCAACAGGCGACCTCCACACCAACGCAGACGCAGGGGCCGGGGACATCCGTCGCAACCCCTGGTGAAACAATCGGCCCCGAGATAACGACACCCCCACACATCGAGGGCCCGATCCCGTCCCAGTACGAAGTGACGGTCCAGGTCGACAGGAACACGGTAGCAACCGATCCAACGATCACCATCGAATTCAGGGGCGGAAAGGGCATCAATTTCGTGTCCACGCTGGACGTGATGGTTATAACGTCGGATGGAAGGGTGTTGCAGGATTCACTCTACAAGCCGCAGGTGAATGACAAGGTAGTGATGCAGGGATCGACGGGGACGGACCGGGTTCAGGTCTTCGTGATGCTCGTGACTGGCGACACGTACAAGATCTACGACGAAGAGCATTCTTTCCGAAGATACAATTGAAATTGTGCGGGAAATACCTATTTTTTGAATATTTTTTGTGATTTATTGTTGAAGCGGTGATATCGACAGGAGGGGAGCATTGCTCAGCCCCTGGGGATACCTGGTGAGCTGGGTTGACCAGTGGGACATGCAGAATATGTCCTTATCAGCTATTCTGACCGGGGGTTGCACCCCCCGGACCCCCGCAGGCGATATCCTGTGGGCAGGGTTGAACCGGAGATTGCAGAATATGTCCTTATCAGTTATTCTGACCGGGGGTTGCACCCCCGGACCCCCGCAGGCGATATCCTGTGGGCAGGGTAGGCGGGGGATTGTGTAGGGTTCAGAACGCACCCCCGATACAGCCCTATCGCCCTGTTTGGGGACGCCGCAGAGAGGACGCAGTCCGAGCACCCGAAGGGTGGTGGGGGCAAGCGAAGCGCAGCCCCCAGGAGCGTCTTAGAATGAATGCAGACAGGGGGGTTGCACCCCCCTGAACCCCCCGCAGGCGATATCCTGTGGGCAGGGTAGGCGGGGGATATTATGAAATTCAGAACACTCCCCCGGTACAGTCCCTATCGCCCTGTTGGGGTTCGCCGCAACGGCAGGGGCAAGCGAAGCG
>LKUF01000229.1 GCA_001412335.1 Methanolinea sp. SDB | reverse complement strand
AAAAAACCGGATGCCGGAACTGGTCCGGCTGTATTTCTCCATTCACCGTACTGGCAGCTCTGGCCTGCCGGCCGATCCTCACTCCTGCTGGGTGTAATAATCCGGCGGTTGGCACTCTTCGGAATTGATCAATTGGGTGTACTGATATGCCAAAATTTTTTTCTCTCCCCGGATCAATGAAAGATTCATGAATCTTGGAACGACGATACTGAAATGCCGCCACAGCGTGCGGGAATACAAGCCCGATCGCATTGAAGATATTATCCTGAAAGATATCCTGGAGTGTGCACGCCTGGCACCGACCGCCATGAACGAACAACCCTGGCTCTTCGGGGTTATCACCGGCAGGGAGACCCTGGAAAAGGTCGCCGGGCTCACCGATCACGGGACATTCATTGCAGACGCTGCAGCCTGTTTTGCGGTATTCGGAAAGAAAAATGCGAAGTATTACCTCGAGGACTGCTGTGCGGCGACGGAAAACATCATCATCGCCCTCCAGGCCTATGGAATCGGATCCTGCTGGGTCGCCGGGGAGAAGAAGGATTATGCGGAGGCAGTGCGGAAGGCACTCGATGTCCCCGACGAATACACGCTGGTATCGCTGGTCCCTGCCGGCTATCCCCTTGACATCCCGATCCAGAAGAAGAAGGCTGTCAAGGATATCGCCTTCTTTGAAAAATACACAAAAGAATAACTTTTTTCTCAGTTTTTTTTATGCGGTAACCTGCTTTGCCTTCACCGACTTTGCAAAGAAGAACCCGACGACACCGAAGGTGATCAAGGGGGAGAGCCATGACGGGATGTGGTGTCCGAACGCATCGAGAACCATGATCGATCCGAGGAAGAGAATGGAATACATCGCACCGTTTTTCAGGAATACAAAGCGCTTGATCCGGTCGATGTTCCCGATGGTGATCTGCCGCACCACGATCGCTCCAAGGCCGTTTCCGATTATTATCAGTGGGACCGATAGGGTGAACGCGAATGCACCGAGCACGCCGTCGATCGAGAATGTGGCATCTATCACCTCCAGGTAGAAGAGTTTCGAGAGGTCGGGAAGACCGCTCCCTTTCATCTTTCTCTCCTGTTCTTCGGCATTCTGCCGGAACCCGTGCACGATGAAGAATGCCGTTGACCCGACCACTGCGCCAAAGGCCATCAGGGGGTCTTCCTGCAGTGCAAACCAGACCAGGAGGGTCAGGAGTATGGAGACGGTGGCAAAAAACCAGACCCCCTTCGACGCGATGAAGCGCTCGCCCCGCAGGCCGTAGTGCTTCTCCTCGAGAAATATCCAGTGGAGGAACAGGAAGAGCAGGAACGTCCCGCCACCCATCAGGAGCATGGGCGAAGACTGGTTGATGGCCTCTATAACGGCCGGATCACTCGAAAAGGTTGCGGTCAGGGCCCCGATTGGCCCGAGTGCAGGCGTTGCCAGCCACACGATGAGCCAGGGGAGCAATCCGCGGATCACAAAGACAGCAAACAGGATGCCCCACACCAGGAACCAGCGGCGGGCCCATTCCGCCATCGTGGAGAGGACTTCGGCATTGATGATGGCATTGTCGATACTGCAGATGGTCTCAAAAAGGCATAATCCGGCAATGGTCAGCAGTATCGCCAGGTAATCCATTTAACAGGAATCTTGTCGGCTGAGGATGTAAAAGTATTTTTTTTATCCGGAAAACCGGATTGGCTGCCCTCAAAAGGCTGTTCCTCCCGGCAAGGCTTATTAGATCGCTTCTCACATCATTGCACATGAAAAAACCGGTTCTTCAGGTTGCGCTCGACCTGCTGGATTTAAAAAGGGCGATCCAGATCGCCCGGGAATCGGTGCTCGGAGGGGCCGACTGGATAGAGGCAGGGAC
>LKUF01000228.1 GCA_001412335.1 Methanolinea sp. SDB | reverse complement strand
AGCCCGATCGAGGGTTCGTCAAGCACGTACAGGACGCCCATCAGGTTCGATCCGATCTGGGTGGCGAGCCGGATCCGCTGCGCTTCGCCGCCGGAGAGGGTCCCTGCGCTCCGGGAAAGGGTGAGGTACCCGAGCCCCACCTTCTCTAAAAAGTCCAGGCGGGCGTTGATCTCTTTTAGGATCTGGTATGCGATTTCTGCCTGCTTTTCGTTCAGTTCGAGCCCGGCAAAGAACTCGATCGCCCTGGAGACCGGGAGATCGGTGATGTCGATGATGGACATGCCGGCAACCTTCACCGCGAGGATCTTGTCCTTGAGCCGCTTCCCGTGGCATTTCGGGCACCCGGAGACCTGCATGAACTTCTCGAGTTCGCGCTTCCGGTAATCGGACTGGGTCTGGTGGTAGAGCCGTTCCGCCTGGGGAAGGAGCCCCTCCCACCTGCCGGTATGGGCGAAATCGCCGTTCTTCATCCGCATCGAGAAGCGGATCCGCTCGTCCGACCCGTACATGAGTGCGTTGTACTGGGCAGGTGTCAGGTCCTTTACCGGGGTGAAGATGGAGAAGCCGAAGTGGTTGGCAAGCGCCGTCAGGTACTGGCCGCGGTAGCCGTCAAGGAAGTTCCGGTAGGTCGCAACGGCCCCGTCTGCGATCGAGAGGTCCTGGTCGGGGATGATGAGGTCCGGGTCGAACTCCATCCTTATCCCGAGCCCGTTGCACTCCTCGCAGGCACCGAAGGGGCTGTTGAACGAGAACATCCTCGGCTGGAGTTCCTCGAAGGTGAGCCCGCAGATCGGGCAGGCCATGAGGGCCGAGAAGACATGTTCGCCGTCCTCTTCGTCGAGCACGATGATGAGGCCCTCTGACTTCTCGAGCGCCCGTTCGGTGGCCTCGACGAGCCGTGAGTGGTCAGAGACATCGAGCCGGTCGATGACGACCTCGATGTCGTGTTTCTTGTAGCGTTCGAGCGTGAACTCCTCGTCGGTCCGCTGGATCTCCCTGTTGACGCGGACACGGGTGTAGCCTTCCCGGGAAAGGTCCTTTACGAGCTGCTGGTAGGTCCCCTTCTTCTGCCTGACGACCGGTGCGAGTATAGTCACCATCCCGCCAATCTCTGCCGAGATACGCCCGGCGATCCGCTCGGGCGACTGGGACTCGATCGAAACGCCGTGCTCGGGGCAGTAGGGGATGCCGATCCTCGCGTAGAGGAGCCGGAGGTAGTCATAGATCTCGGTGACGGTCCCGACGGTACTCCGCGGGTTCTTGCTGGTGGACTTCTGTTCGATCGAGATGGCCGGCGAGAGGCCCTCGATCGAGTCGACGTCGGGCTTGCTCATGAGGCCCAGGAACTGGCGCGCGTAGGCGGAGAGGGACTCGACGTACCTCCTCTGCCCTTCTGCATATATGGTATCGAATGCGAGCGTGGATTTTCCCGAACCGGAGAGCCCGGTCACCACGGTAAACGTGTCCCTCGGAATTTCCACGGTGATATTCTTGAGATTGTGCTGTCGTGCACCTTTTATGACGATATTCTTCATCGTTGTTTGCGATAAGTAGTGGCTGTATACCCATATAGAGAGATCTTTCATGGTATTTGCCAGGGTGATGAGAGGGCCCGGGCACCGGTCATATCCGGCTGCGGAGAGGTCGACTCATGCCCGGAGTTTTTCGTGGTGGCCATGAATTGTATGGAACAACTCACTCGTGGATTGTTCCGCGTTGTCCGTGTAACGAGACTCCCGCGGAAAATTCGCTGTGACCATGGAATGACCCTTTCCTGGAGTATCTGCTGTGTCCACAGGTTGTATGGACGTACTCCCTCAGAGAAAACCAATCTTGATCACGCATTGGATGGAACTGACTCTCGTGTGGAGTGTTCCGCGTGTATCCGTGCACTGGATAGAACGATTCACGTCCAGGGTGTCCCACTCTGTTCATGCAATGACTCTCTCCTTCGGATCTGACCGCCATTTGATGGAACAACTCACTCCTTGTGTGATTGTATGAGACAATGCTTCATTGAATTGCTCCGCTA
>LKUF01000227.1 GCA_001412335.1 Methanolinea sp. SDB | reverse complement strand
CACATCACATCTCATTCACTCATGCCGTTCATCTCCGGATACCCGTAGAGCAGGGGACACCTGGGGACCAGACCGCATGAGGAAGCGGAGTTCCTGTTCCCGGTCGACGAAGAGTCGTTGAGACATCCGCATACTACTTACCTCACAAATAGTAAGACGCCATGGAATGGCGACGAAGGATGTAACACCCCGGAATATCCTGGGTGAATGGAGAGACGATAGCTCTCCGATGAAAAATGGGATCTTCCTTATCCCAACACCGCTTTGACCCGATCGAGGATATCTCCCGCGGATTTCACCACATCCTCAGCATCATGTTCCGAGTACACGCATCCATAATCTGCTCCTTCACGTGTATGCATGGCAAAAGTGAAATCATCCAGTATTGATGATGGGAGATGTTTTTCATCGATATAAAGGGCTTCGAGGGGATAACGGAGACACGCATGACTCTTCTCACGATATCCTTTGGCGAAAACAAGGGCACGAATGCTGTGAAACTGTGCATAGTAACCCTGGATAATCGCCCACTTCATATCTCGCTCGGCAAGGGAATGCTTTGCAGAATTGAGGTCTTCTTCTGCTCCACGCAATTCTTTTCTGATCAATTCTTCGTCTATGGAAATACGCACGATCTTCCCCCGTTTCAGGCACTGTTCAAACTGATATTTCATATCAACTCCTCGATCAACATCTTTCCACTAAGAATCCGCGTATGAAGCGCCGGATCGGTTGTTTTCAATGAACGAAACTCTCCTGGTGTGATGATGATCGGCGAGATTTTCCGTTCAAGCGTAGCCTGTCTCACTGTGACGACTTCATCGACACGAGAGGTATCCATCGTTTCGACGAACAGATCGATATCACTCTCATGTGTATCTTCACCGGTTGCCGTGCTCCCGAAAAGTATCACCCGAGTTACGATCCCATTCAATTGGAGAATCAGCGGATTTAATTCAATGAGTGTGGCACAGATCTTCATCTCCCGAAGAAGAGTGCTCTCCATCGCCGCTTGATACATCACAAGACGGCCCCTCTTCTCACGATGTAAAAGACCCGCATCGGTGAGGCGACCAAGTGTTTCACTGGCAGTTCCGAGCCCCATATCAAGAACCCGGGCAATCTCGCGAACATAGAATTTTTCCCGATAATGTCGCCCCAGAAAACGAAGAAGCATAAATGAATTTTTTGAGATTATGTTCATATCAGCGAACATATGTTCGTATATCTGAACATACTAGTATTAAATCTGTTGGCTTCTTCATGCCAGTATGGAGGGATGAGGGCTATTCATATCCCAAAGAAATGGTAGAATTGCCACATGGGATTATCCACCATCCCAGAACAAGCATCGCATATCGCCTCCTCCAACTCCTGTACCTTTCATCTCCGGATACCCGTTCACTCCACACCGCGTATCGCATCATTCACACCGGTGCCTTTCATCTCCTGATACCCGTCCAGACTGCACAACCCACATCACATCTCATTCACTCATGCCGTTCATCTCCGGATACC
>LKUF01000226.1 GCA_001412335.1 Methanolinea sp. SDB | reverse complement strand
TTGGAGCCTTCAGTATAAAGTATATACTCTCCGCTCTCCTTTCTCACCACCACGCGCTCTATGTCGTCAATACCCTGAACGATGACATTGCGGACATGCTCTGCCAGCTGGAAGAGATTCTGGTAGCTCTCCCTGTTCTTGGGCAAGAAGATGATTGTCGCATCGGATTCCCCGGTCTCGTGTTCGAAATCCCTGTAGTGGCGCCGTTCACGGATTTTGCGGGGGGCGATCTCGACGATATCGGTTACCGGTATCTTTCGCTTTTCGCAGACGGCAACATTGAGATGCACCACGATCTGCATGTTTTCCATGTCGATGGTTATGTCCCCAAACTCGTGGAGGGGAGCGGCTTCGATCTGCCAGCTGACCTCCCGTGCCAGGTCCCGGTCACCCGAATATTCAGGCTTCAGGTAAATGGTCATGGTGGGTGTGCTCGGCTCCTTTCTGGCATCCATTATCTCGATGAGGCGGGGGAGCCCCAGCGTGACGTTGATCTCGGCAACACCGGCATAGTGGAAGGTCCGCATCGTCATCTGGGTTCCCGGCTCACCGATCGACTGGGCGGCGATGACTCCCACCGCCTCACAGGCCTCGATACGGGTATTCTGGTATTCGGTCATAACACGTGCCAGAATCGAATCGAACTTATCAGGAAGTATGTCCTTGCCGTCCAGGTATTTTTTCAGCTGCTCTTTGGTTTTTACAGGGAGTTCTGCGCAATCGATCATTGCCTCGTATTCGGGAAGCATGGGTTACACCTCCTCCTTGAGAACGCTCTCAACTATTCCTTTCACGTCCACTGGATCACCGAAACTGCTCTTCATGGGGTCGGTTCCGTCTTCACCATATCGGAACTGGATAATCCTTCCTCCGGTGGTACGGACCGTCCCGTCATATGCCACCTTGAGGTCCTGCAGGGCATTTATCATGCGCCTCTGGAGGTATCCGCTCTGTGATGTACGGACCGCCGTATCCACCAGCCCTTCCCTTCCTCCTATCGCATGGAAGAAGAATTCGGTGGGATTGAGTCCTCCCTTGTAACTATGGGTAATGAAGCCGTGGGCATCTGCCCCACGATCATTCTTCTTGAAATGCGGGAGTGTGCGGTCGTCATATCCTCTCATGATACGTTCTCCTCGCACTGACTGCTGGCCGACACATCCCGCCATCTGGGTAAGATTCAGCATAGAACCCCTCGCCCCGCTCACCGCCATGACAACGGCACTGTTTCCAAGGCCGAGGTGCCTTCCCGCAATCTCTCCGGTCCGGTCCCTGGCTTTTCCAAGTACCTGCATGATCTGCATCTCGAGGGTCTCTTCCGGTGTTCTGCCGGGCATCGGCTCGAGCTGCCCGTCTTCGTATATCCTGATCCGCCTCTGCACATCAAGAAGCGCAGTCGACAACACTTCGTCTATCTGCCCGTACTCGGTCTTGCTCAGATCTTCGTCATCAATGCCGAAGGAGAAACCATCCATCATGATCGCACGGATGGAGAGATGGGTGATATCGTCGATGAACTCCGCGGCTCTCTTCATCCCGCACTGCCTGATGATACGGTGCACGATCTGGCCGTCGAATGCTCCAATTGCCTTTTTATCTATGGTACCGCATTCCAGGATCCCGTCTATGATGCGCACGTACGCATCCCTCTCGCAGAGATCCTTCTTGCAGATGTCACAGTTCTCGCATGAGCTGGCCTTGAACACCATGTTGAGTTCGGGAGGTAAAACAAGCGAAAAGATCTGCTTGTTCGACCACATGGGAACGTCGTTTTCAACACGACCGGGTGCAGGGAGATGCTCCATTTTGACATGCTTGAGCAGGTAGAGCGCGTCCTCCTTTGAGAACCATCGTACCTGGTTTGTCAGCATGAAGATCCCTGACACGTGATCATGTATACCCCCAATAATTGGTCCGCCGAAACGTGGGGAGAGGATGTTCTCCTCGACACTGCAAAGGATTGCCGCTTCAGCCCGGGCCTCCTCTGTCTGCGGGATATGGAGATTCATCTCGTCTCCATCAAAATCTGCGTTATATGGGGGGCACACGGCAGGATTGAGACGGAATGTACGGCCATCCATCACCCGTACCCTGTGCGCCATGATGCTCATCCGGTGCAGGGATGGCTGCCGGTTGAAGAGAACAATATCGCCGTTTCGTATCTGCCTCTCAACAATATATCCCGGCTCGAGCATCTCTGCAACCGTCTCCAGGTTGCCTTCCGCCAGCCGGAGCCTGCGCTTGTCGGGCCTGATGACGTAGTTTGCACCGCAGGGATCATCAAGTGAAGCCCTGACCGGCCCATTGAGGGTCATCTGTCTCAGTTCCTCGATGTTGTAGGGGGTAACATGGACGGGCACAGACATCTCGTTTGCCACGGCCAGCGGGATACCCACCTCTATCACGCTGAGGTTCGGATCCGGCGAGATGACAGTACGGGCTGAGAAATTCACTCTTTTTCCTGACAGCGAACCCCTGAACCGACCGTCTTTTCCCTTCAGCCGCTGTGAAAGGGTCTTTAAGGGCCTGCCGCTCCGGTGCCGGGCGGGAGGACACCCCGCCACCTCGTTGTCGAGATATGTCGTCACGTGGTACTGGAGGAGTTCCCAGAGATCTTCGATGATCAGCTGCGGTGCGCCTGCATCCTGGTTCTCCTTGAACCGCTGGTTTATACGGATGATATCTACCAGCTTGTGGGTCAGGTCGTCTTCAGATCTCTGCCCGTTCTCAAGGATGATGGACGGGCGCATGGTTACCGGTGGAACGGGGAGAACGGTCAGTATGGTCCATTCCGGTCTTGCAACAGTGGGGTTGATGCCGAGATGCCTGAGATCGTCGTCAGGTATCTTCTCGAGACGCGCGCGGATATCCGCGGGTGTCAGTTTGTGCTCGATCTTTCTCCCCTCTTCCACCATGACCTCGGAGAATGTCGTGGGTTTCTCGAAGTTTATCTTGAGCTGCTGCTCCCCGCAATGAGGGCAGACCCTCTCTTTCTTGATGTCTTTTTCGGAGAGTATGTCTCCCGTTGCTTCCTCCTCTGTTCCGATAACCTTGACAATCTCCTCCGGGGAGAGAAGGAGCCGGCTGCATCCCCGGCAGGTTACCCTGAGGAGTTTCCTGATAAGGCGCGTATAGCCGACGTGGATGACAGGCTTTGCAAGTTCGATGTGACCGAAATGGCCGGGGCATTCGCTGGCCTTCTGGTCACAGGTCTTGCAACGGAGGCCGGGATCGATGACTCCCAGGTTCAGATCCATCAGTCCCTGCGGGTAGGGGAAACCGTCATCGTCATAGGTATCTGCCCAGATGATCTTGCGAACACTCATCGTTCGTATTTCTTTCGGGGAAAGCAGCCCGAATTCAATTTTTCCTATTCGTTTTGGACTTGCCATACCATTCCCCTCCTACACCACGTCCTCTAATCTCATTCTCGGCGCTATGCCCATGCTCTTCATCTCGTCAAGGAGAAGCTTGAACGCATACGACATCTCGACAGGGTAGATGTCGGTTTCACCACCGCAGGCAAGACAACGGGTTGTGTTGGCCCGACGGTCAAGCATCGCGACCATACCGCAGTTTGCACAGACATATTCCTGGACCTTGTCAGATTCATCGAGGAGGCGTTCTTTTAACGCCATCGCGGCGCCGTGGCCAATCATCACGTCGCGCTCCATCTCGCCGAAACGCAGGCCTCCTTCCCTGGCACGGCCTTCTGTGGGCTGCCTGGTAAGAACCTGGACCGGCCCCCTTGAACGTGCATGCATCTTTGAGGAGACCATGTGATACAGTTTCTGATAGTAGATCACGCCGGCATAGATGTCAGCCTCGAATTTCTTGCCAGTAATCCCGTCATACATGACCTCACGTCCTGTATGCGAAAACCCGAGTTTCTTGAGAGACCCCCGGATGTCAGCCTCGATCTCTCCGGAGAATGCGGTTCCGTTGATACGCCGGCCTTCAAGGGATCCGACCTTGCCTCCGATCATCTCCAGCATATGGCCGATGGTCATACGGCTTGGGATTGCATGGGGGTTTATCACGAGGTCGGGGGCTATTCCCGCCTCGGAGAAAGGCATGTCTTCCTGGGCCGAAATGAGACCGATGACTCCTTTCTGACCATGGCGTGAGGCAAACTTGTCCCCGACTTCCGGAATACGCAGGTCCCTGGTCCGGACCTTCACCAGCCGGGAGCTGTTCTCGCCCTCGGTCACGATCACCGTGTCGACGATTCCGTGTTCGTTGCTTCGCATGGTGACTGAAGTGTCACGGCGTTTCTCGACCGTGATGAGATCGCTTGTCGGTTCTTCGAGGAACCTTGGCGGCGAGGTCTTCCCGATCAGGACATCCTTCTCATTGACAACCGTTTCCGGATTGATAACCCCGTCTTCATCCAGGTTCTTGTAGCTCTCGGCACCATGGGCCCCGGTCACTTCTTCGTCAGGCACCTCGATGCGATCCACCTGACCGCCCGGATATCGCCTCTCTTCGCCTTCATATGTCCTGAAGAAATGTGAACGCCCAAGACCCCTCTCTATCGAGGCCTTGTTGAAGATGAGTGCATCCTCGATATTGTACCCTTCGTAACTCAGGATGGCCACTACATAATTCTGGCCCGCCGGGCGGTCATCAGATCCGATGAGGTCTGATGTCTGGGTATGCACGAGCGGCCTCTGTGCATAATGGAGGAGGTGTCCACGGGTGTCCGGCCTCAGTTTCATATTCGAAGCCGCAAAACCAAGCGCCTGCTTGACCATTCCTGCACCCATCGTGACCCTTGGGCTGGCATTGTGTTCAGGGAAGGGGACATGGGCGGCTCCGATACCAAGGATGAGGGATGCATCGATCTCCAGGTGGGTATGGTCCGGAGTCACGTCCTGGGTATGGATGGCAATAAAGAGATCTTCTTCCTCCTCTGCATCGATTAACTCGACAAGGCCCTTCTGGATGAAATAGTGAAAATCTATCTCTTTATTTTTGAGTTTCTGTAACTCGTCATCGGTGATGAGGGGTCTTCCGTTCTGAAGTACGACCAGGGGCCTCCTGGCCCTTCCCCGATCGGTGTGAATGATGACGTCGTTATTAAACTCCTTGTGCGAGACATTGACCTCTGTCGATAAGGCACCCTGTCTTCTCATATTCCTTATCTGCGACACAACCGCCTTCGGATCGTCCACGAGGCCAATCAACGCACCGTCCACGAATACTCTTGCCTTCTTCATTTCAGATATCCCCCTTGATGTGCTCTACACCCAGGTTATAGAGCATTCGTACAACTTCTTCCTCATCCGGAACACCACGGCTTATCTCGACCATCTGGGCAAAATTCTTCACCAGCCCACAGTTCGGTCCCTCCGGGGTTTCGCTCGGGCATATCCGTCCCCACTGTGTCGGGTGGAGATCACGTGCCTCGAAATGGGGCTGTGATCTGGACAGGGGTGAGATCACCCTCCTCAAATGTGAGAGGACACTCATGTGATCCACCCTGTCCAGGAGCTGCGACACCCCTGTCCTCCCGCCTACCCAGTTTCCTGTTGCCAGGGGGTGCAGGAGTCTTTCCGTGAGAACATCGGCTCTCACCGCAGTTCCGATGGAGAGGTCTCGATGACGCATGCTTGCCCGTTCGAGCTGGTACTTGATGTCCCTGGTCAGACGGTTCAGAGAGATCCTGAAGAGATCTTCCATCAGGTCACCTGCAAGTTTCAGTCTCTTGTTCGAGTAATGATCCTTGTCGTCGATCCGGCGCTTGTTCAACACGAGATCGAAACACGCCTCGGCCATCCGGCCCAGGAAATGCGCCTTGGCAAGTCTTACTCCTTCGACAGCCTCCCGGTATCCCTCGTCTCCTTCTTTCAAACCAGGTGGCATCAGGTAATTCAGGTGCGGCAGAAGATAGTTGTCAAGTACAAATTCAGCCCTTTTCCTCTGGTAATCGCGGGTCTGGTTGGGTGCAAGTTTCTTGCCCACATACATGATACCTGCCTCCAGGCTGTCACAATCACTCTCCTCCAGGTTTTGCATCATGTACGTGAGGATGTCCTCGTCAGTGGATACGGCATTAACCACGTCATGATCACTGACCATGCCGAGAGCACGCATCAGGTCAACGAACTTCAGGTGACCTGCAACTGACGGGAACGAGACCTCAAGCAGGTTTTTCCGGTTCCTCTCGACAACAACAAGAGCACGGTAGCCGCGATACTGGGAGAACACCTTGGCGACATAAATTCTCTCGTTATACCGCTCGGTATATTCTGTCATGATCTTGTTTGAGGCCAGATCTTCAAGGGTCATCAAAACCCTCTCCGTTCCGTTCACGATGAAGTAACCTCCAGGATCAAGGGGATCCTCACCGTGGATGACCCTGTCATCATCGCTCATCCCGTACAGGTTGCATGAGACCGACCCAACCATGATCGGCAGTTGCCCGATTGTCGTGACAACGGGTTCCTGCCTGTCATCACCCTGGGCAAGGGTCAGTCCGAGGTGGATGGGTGCTGCATATGTGAGATTGCGAAGCCTCGCCTCACTTGGAAAAAGGTCACCCTGGGAACCGTCCGCCTCTCTGACAAGAGGCTTTTTCACTTCTATCGTACCCAGTTCCACCCATACAGGTTCGTTGCTCTTGCCACGTATCTCGATGTCGGTCTCAATGACTCTCTGCTCATTTACAACTTTTTGAAGATTATGTAGAATGAAATTGTTGAAGGAGTCAAGTTGGTGGCGGGCAACATGCTCCCGTGAAAAATATGCCTTGGATAATACACTTCTGTCTATCAGAACAATCAGCCCCGATTTTTTATTTCTTCGGTCGCTTTATCACGAGCCGATACGATTCGGCCCTGCCGGCTGTCTGACTGGTGCGGATGATCCGGATCACGTCGCCGATCTTGGCTCCGATGACTTTTACCGCCGGATCGTCTTGATACATTTTTGGTAAATGCTCGCTTGTTATGGAATACGAGGAAAACAACAGGCTTACTTCCTCCTCGCTCATAATTTTATGATCAGGGACCATGATATGGTCCAGTACATTCAATCGTATGCTCACCCCAAAACCCCCTTTTGCAGCAGAATTTTAATCTCCAGATCCATCACCGCGAAAAATCCACTGGTCGAAGCCGTGGAAGCGGGCCCGGAGGGATTTGAACCCCCGGCCACCTGGTTAAAAGCCAGGCGCTCTACCTAACTGAGCTACGAGCCCACCATAAAGTACGACGCAGCATTATTACAATGCACGAAAAGTATATAAAATTACTTATGATATATCTGACTTCCTATTTCTTTTTCATCACCCCAGGATGATAATGATAGGATATGCTCTCTCAGCTGTCGTGAATGTGGCTTTCGAACCCAAGTTTTATCAATATTTCCCTACCATTAAATTGGTCTCCAGGTTCGGCCATATTCTTCTCAAGCAGACCTTCTATCGCATCAAGAAGGAGTCGTGTGTTGATTGGCTTGGCTATGACTGCATCCACCTTGAATGTTTTGTCTTTCATCTCCTCTTCGAGTCCTTTCCGTGCAGAAAAAATTATCACCGGTATCCGCGGGGAGACGAAATTTTCCCTTATCTTTGCGAGTGTCTCCCAGCCATTCATGGGTTCCATGGATATATCAAGAAGTATCAGGTCCGGTGAAAGGGTTTCGAGTCTCCGCAAAGCCTCATCTCCACTATGTGCAGTGATGGTATTGTAGCCTTTCTTTTTGAGTATCGCGACAAGACCATCCACTATGTAGGTGTTATCATCGACAACAAGAATGGTACTGACCATGGGGGTTCACCGGGGGGTTGGTATAGTGGTTACGAATTTCCAGAAGATATGTTTTGGGGTATAACCAGGGAATGTGAAAGCCTGACAGGCAAAGAACAGATCTTCGTGTCCCACCCCGGCCTCGCTTGAGAGGTTTCTGTTCCTTCTCGATTCTATAATCTTTTATTTACCAAGAAATAGATAAAGTCTATAAGAATATGGCAGATCTCGTCTCGTGGCTGAAAAAAAATGTCTCGTCTTTTCAGCCCACAATAACAATAGCGCTACGCGCCACGAGGCATATGAACAAAGTTGAACAGAA
>LKUF01000225.1 GCA_001412335.1 Methanolinea sp. SDB | reverse complement strand
CGGTCCTCGATCTCTCTTGCCCGGCCGTTCCTGACCTGGATCCCTGTATGGGATACGATACTCATTCTGTGGTCTCCCCTATCAGCCACTGCAGGTACGGCCCATAACCCGATGCCACCGGAAGCACCAGGATCTCGGGAAGTTCGTACCTGTGGATTGCCAGGATTGCGTCCGTCACCGCATCGGCCTTCCCTTCGACTGTCTTGATGATGAGGAGGACCTCTTCTTCCTCGCAGAATTCGCCCTCCCACCGGTAACAGGAACGAACACCGGACATGTTCACGCAGGCCGCAAGATGCCGCTCCACGAGCGTGCGTGCGATCTCGCCGGCGATCTCGGGGCTGGCCGTGGTAAGTACAACTATCGGTTTTTCGTCCATGGATCAGATCTCTCCTGCAATATCCAATGGGAAAGCTGCTTAATATACACGTGTGTTTGCGGTCTGTGTGGATCCTTTCGTTCCAGGACAGGTGACATTAAAATAGTCCCCACCCAATAATTCCCCGCATGTACGCAGAACGAATGGAACAGCTGCCTCCTTACCTGTTTGCGCGAATCGACGATATGAAGGCGCAAAAGATCAGGGAGGGCGTGGACGTCATCGACTTCGGGGTGGGGGATCCCGACCTCCCCACACCTCCCCACATCGTCGATTCACTCTGCACGGCAGCCCGGGACCCCCGGAACCACCACTATCCATCATATGCAGGGATGCCGGAGTACCGTTCAGCGGTCGCAGACTGGTACAAAACCCGGTTCGGAGTCACGCTGGACCCGAAAAAGGAGGTCATCGCACTCATGGGATCAAAGGACGGCGTCGCTCACGTGCCCGAGGCGTTCGTCAACCCGGGCCGGTATGTCCTTGTACCGAGCCCCGGGTACCCGGTATACCGCACCGCAACACTCTTCGCGGAAGGAAAGGTATTTGAGATGCCGCTCCGGGAAGAGAACGGGTTTGTTCCGTTACTTGACGACATTCCCCCCGATGTCGCGAGATCGACGGGACTGATGTACCTCAATTACCCCAACAATCCCACGTCTGCCGTTGTCAGGGAAGGCTTCTTTGAAGAAGCGGTGGAATTCGCCCAAAAATACGGCATCGTCATCGTCCATGACAATGCATACTCCGAGATAACCTTTGACGGGTACAGGGCCCCGTCTTTTCTCTCAACGGATGGGGCGATGGAGGTTGGAATCGAGATGCATTCCCTCTCGAAGACATACAATATGACAGGCTGGCGTATCGCGATGGCGGTCGGCAATCCCGAGATCATTGCAGGCCTCGGACGGGTCAAGACCAACGTGGACTCGGGCGTCTTCGATGCGGTCCAGCACGCCGCCATTACGGCGCTTTCCGGGCCCCAGGACTGTATACGCGATGCATGTGCTGTCTACCAGGAGAGAAGGGACCTGCTCGTGAAAGGTCTCCTGGATCTTGGCTTCTCCGTCAAACCACCAAAGGCGACATTCTATGTCTGGATGGCAGTCGACGACTGCATGAAGTTCGCGACAAGGATGCTTGACGAGGCGGGAATCGTGGTTACCCCGGGCATAGGGTTTGGAACTGCCGGTGAAGGCTATGTCCGGTTCGCTCTCACGCGGTCTTTGGAACGGATCCGCGAAGCACTCGACCGGATGAAGGTGATGGCGGGATGAACCTTCCCCCCCACCTCTCGGTCCGGGACGGTCACCTGCATATCGGGGGCATAGATACGGTCGAGCTTGCGGAGAGATGGGGAACTCCGCTGTACGTGACCGACGAGTCAAGGATAATCGAAAAATTCCGGCAATACCGCGAAGCACTGGAGAAGAGGTATCCGAAGGTCAGGGTTCTCTATGCAGCCAAGGCAAACGGAAACCTCGCAATCATGCGTACACTTGCAGCACTCGGGGCAGGGGCGGATGTCTTCTCTTCCGGCGAACTCCTGCTTGGGATACGGGCGGGAATTCCACCGGAGAGGCTCCTCTTCAATGGAAGCTCGAAGAGCAGGGAAGACCTCTCCCTTGCCGTAGCGAACAATGTCCCGGTCTCTGTCGATTCACTGGACGAACTGCACCAGCTCGACGAGATCGCAGGGAACGCTGGAAAAACCGCACACATAGCCTTTCGCGTAAACCCTGCCCTTGAAGTACCCACCCATCCAAAGATTGCGACAGGGCTTGCCACGACGAAGTTTGGCATCGCACACGACCTGATCCCCGGCGTCTACCGGGAGGCGCTCGAGTGCAGGAATGTCGATCCGGTAGGGATACACTGCCATATCGGATCGCAGATACTCGAAATTGAGCCTTTTGCACAGGCTGCCGGCGTGATGATGAAGATCGTCTCCGATCTTACGGCCATGGGCGTGAATCTCCGGTTCGTCGACCTTGGAGGCGGTCTTGGAATACCCTACCACCATGACGCGGATTCGGTTCCGACGCCTGAAGACTATGCCGCGGCGGTGGTCCCCATATTCCTCGAGGGGATCCGGAAGGCAGGTATCTCTCCTGAACTCTGGGTGGAGCCGGGCCGGTCGCTCGTCTCCGATTCCACCGTGCTCCTGGCGCGGGTCAACTCGGTCAAGGATGCCCACAAGAAGTTTGTCAACGTGGATGCGGGATTCAACCTGCTGGTGCGACCGGCCATGTACGACTCGTACCACGAGGTGCTGGTGGCAAACAGGGCTGGCAAGAGACCCGGGGAACTCTATACCATCGCCGGGCCTATCTGCGAAACCGGCGACATTCTCGCATCGGACAGGATGCTTCCCCGGATAGCGACAGGAGATCTTGTTGCCGTGCTTGATACGGGAGCCTACGGGTTTGCCATGTCTTCCCAGTACAACAGCCGGCCCCGGTGCGCCGAGGTCATGATACATGACGGGCAGGCGGCCCTGATGCGGAGAGCCGAGACGCTTGACGATCTGACGGCGACGATGGTTACTCCTCCGTGGCAGCAGTAACAGAGGGAGTGCGGTGCAGTTTCACTATGCACTGGTCGACGATCTCCTGAGCAGGGAGGAGTTCGAGCGCCGTGTAGAAGAAAAAATGCAGGAATGCGGCGACATGGTCGACGAGACCACTGCCGCGATGCTTGTCGTAAAAGACTGTGGACGGCATCATGTGAAGATAGAGGCACTGGATGGAAGATCCAGCCTCTTCTCCTTTTTCGGAAAAGTCATCTCGAAATCGGAGACAAAGGAGTTCCTTCGCCCTGAAGGGGAGAAGGGTCTGGTCACGAACCTTATCCTCGGTGACGAGACGGGCCAGGTACGGGTGGTGCTCTGGGACGAGAAGGCCATGGCGGCCGAGGAGATTGATCTCGGAGATGTTCTCGAGATCATTGGCCGTCGGACGAGCCGTTCGGGAGGTGATATCAATGTCCTCGCCCTTCGGAAGGCCGTCTGCGATATCCAGTGCCAGAACTCTGTCGAGCCCCGTCTCTCGCCGCCGAAGAGACGGGACGTGGATGTCTGCCTGATTGCACGTGAAGAGCCCCGCCAGGTCTCGAGAAGAGACGGCACCACGATGGATCTCTGCGAAGCCGTCGTAGGAATCGAGGAGGAACTCTGCAGGCTTGTCTGCTGGCAGCCCGAACTCATCGAAAACCTTCCTGAAGGCTCCTCCATCCGCATCACCGGTGCACTCGAGAAATACCGGCAGGCTGCACGGGAACTTGTTGTCGACGAGACAAGCACCATCAGCCCCGGTGAAGAGGCAATCGGGTACCGCCTGAACAATATTGATGAGATACGGGAGGAGGGCATCTATTCTGTTGGCGGGACGGTCAGGTCAGTCCAGCCGGCACGGACATTCACAAGACGGGACGGGCAGATCTCCCACGTGAAGAATATTGTCATCGCCGGGGGAGACTGCGAGATCCGGGTGGTGATCTGGGGTGAACGGGCCCTCATGCCAGTCCTGCCAGGAGAGAGAACAGGTATCTATCTTGGAAAGGCCAGGGAGGGACGGTTCGGTGACGTCGAGCTCCACGTGGGGCAAGGATCGTTTCTTCGAGTCATTCCCGGTGAGCACCAGGAAGAGATCGAGATGACCGGGACAGTTATCGCAACACGCCATGGGCTCTTCATAGACGACGGAGACCACATCTTCCTTATTGACGGAAATCTCCCGCACGGCCATGAATTCCGTGTCAGGGGGATCGTGTCCGGCCAGAGGCTTGCACTCCTCCACGCAGAACCGGTCCGGCAGGAGGTAGAGAGCGTCAGGGATAGGGCTTTGGCAATACGTGGTGCTCCCACCTGATCCGACACTTTCACAGTGCACGGCCGCGAACATATATGGGAGCGCAGATTACGTATCTCTCTGACAGAGGTATACAGATTATGACCCAAGGACCCCTGGAACTGGAAGACCTCCCGGGCGTGGGACCGACCACGGCCGAAAAACTCCGCGAAGCAGGATTTCTCTCGGTGGAAAATATTGCCACCGCGACCTCTGCCGACCTGGCCGAGACTGCAGAGATCGGAGAATCGACGGCAAAGAAGATGATCCGTGCCGCGAGGGAGCTGGTCGACTTAGCCGGATTCAGAACCGGAAAAGATGTATTTGAACAGAGAAAGGAGATCCGGAAACTCCGGACCCTGGTTCCCGAACTCGATGATCTCCTCGGGGGAGGTCTCGAGACGCAGGCAATAACGGAACTCTATGGTGAGTTCGGTTCTGGAAAGAGCCAGATCGTTCACCAGATGGCGGTGAACGTGCAGCTGGACGAAGATTCCGGTGGCCTGAACGGGAGTGCCATCTATATCGATACGGAGAACACGTTCAGGCCCGAGCGTATCGAACAGATGGTTCTCGGCCTCGGAATCGACGCAGATCCTGCTGATTTCCTCGAGAATATCCACGTCGCACGTGCACATACCTCGGACCACCAGATGCTCCTGGTCGATAGTGCAAAGGAGCGTGCAGCCGAGATGAAGGAGTCCGGAAAACCCGTCAAACTCTTCGTAATCGATTCGCTCACATCGCACTTCAGGTCCGAGTACGCAGGAAGAGGGACACTTGCCACCAGGCAGCAGAAACTGAACAGGCACCTCCACGAGTTGTTCAAGCTCGTTGATGAGAACAATGCCGTGGGACTCGTCACCAACCAGGTGATGTCAAACCCCGCAGTCTTCTTCGGCGACCCGACCAGGCCGATTGGAGGCAATATTGTCGGCCATACGGCGACGTTCCGTATCTACCTGCGGAAGAGCAAGGGAGGGAAACGTATCGCCCGTCTCGTGGACAGTCCCAATCTTCCCGAGGGCGAGGCAACATTCATGGTCGAAGA
>LKUF01000224.1 GCA_001412335.1 Methanolinea sp. SDB | reverse complement strand
CATTCAGGCATGATATTAAAAAATGTAAAATAATTAATAATAATGTTTTTATATAGTTTTAACCCATATATGTTCTGATACGGGTGTATGTTCCATGAGATCAAAGAACGTGATGTATTTTACTCCCCGGGAAGAAGAATTTGCCAATCTGCTTATCAAAGTTGGAATGAAGAGAAATGTTGCCAAGGTCCTTGTATTCCTGGCACATACACCGGAAGCCACCTCGAGGGATATCGAACGTGGAACCGACCTCCGTCAACCCGAAGTAAGCATCGCAATGGCGGCGCTGATTGATCAGAAATGGGTGGAGAACCGGGAGAGCAAGGCGGAGAATAAGGGAAGACCCGTCAAGATATACCGCCTTTCCCAGCCAATCGGCGATATTATGGACTCCATCGAGAAAGAGAAACGCGAGGAGGCAAACAACCAGTTGACCATGATACAGAAGCTCAGGGACTATATATCCTGATACACTCTCTTAATCCCGCATTCAAAGTCCCGTCCCCTTCTCATCATCACCGGGGACCGGGGCCGGAACCCCACTCTTCTGAAAAAACCAGATATGCACCAGAACAGCCAGGGGTTGCTGGTGGGATACCGGGAGCACATGTGACCCGGGCACCAGAACCAAAGCCTCCTCTCACCGGGTTGGGGTGTCCCTGGTCACCGGTCAGTGGCCCGCATGACCCGGCACCCGCCTGCCTCGCCGACCAGGACCGTCGTCTTTTGTGTAAACTCGCAGAAGAGCCCACATTCAAGGACACCGATCATCACGGAGAGGATGGCCTCGAGCCTTTCAGGCTCTTCAATGGGCCCGAAGGCACAATCGAGGATAAAGTTGCCGTTATCCGTGATGACAGGGCCGTCCTTCTTGATCCCTTCCCTGAGTACGGGGTCGCCGCCGATCTCCTGGATTGCCATCCTGACCGGAGCCAGGGCAAATGGTATCACCTCAACCGGAACGGGGGCATCGAGGATCGATGTGATCTTTCCGGGGTCGACGACAATATAGATCTCGTCGGCCGCAGCCGCGACGCATTTCTCCCTGAAGAGTGCCGCCCCTCTCCCCTTTATGAGGCGCAGGGTGCCATCGACCTGGTCGGCACCGTCGATTGCCATGTCCAGTACCGGATAGTCGTCAAGCGTGGTGACCGGGATGCCAAGGTGACGGGCACGCATCGCCGCCTGGTGGGAGGTGGGGACACCCTCCACCGCGAGTCCGTCAGAGATTCGCTCCGATAGTCTCTCCATTGCGTAAAAGACGGTCGAGCCTGTCCCAAGGCCGATCACCATGCCGTCTTCAACGATGTCTGCCGCATAATTGCCTGCTTTCCGCTTTGCATTCTCTGCTGCTGCCGCGCTCATGTCCTTCTCCTTTCAGATGTTGCATCAGTTTCCGAACCTGTCACGCCCTGGCCGATGAAGAGACGCCTCAACTCGTCGGTAGCGGCCAGTGCAGTGCAGTCGAGGGTGATCGGGGTGAGAGAGATGTTCCCCTTCCGGATAGCATGTACATCGGTTCCCTCCCCGGCATCCTCTATCAGGGGTCCGTTGATCCAGAAGTACGGCCTCCCCCGTGGATCAAGACGCCTCTCCACGCCCGTCTCAAAGAGCTTGCCTGCCAGCCGGGTCACCTCGTACCCCCCGCGGACAACCGAGGGTATATTCACGTTGATGACATCCGCACCGGGAGGCAGGGGACGGTCGAAGAAGTGACTGCAGACCTCCCTGACCACCCGTTTCGCCTCGTCGAAGCTCTCTTTGTAAAACCGGGGATCATCGAACTTGTCGCCCTGGTCTTCGACCTGGAGCGAGAACGCGATTGCCTGCGTTCCCTGGTTTGAGGCCTCCAGTGCTGCGCCGACGGTTCCGGATGTCATGATCGATTCAAACGAGAGGTTCTCCCCGATGTTGATCCCGCTCACTACCAGGTCCGGGCAGATATTGAGTGAATAGAGGCCGATTATCACCGAATCTGTCGGTTTCCCCCCGACCGCATACGCCCGGATGCCGTTTAATTCCACTTCATTCGCCCGTATCGGCTCGAATATGGATATCGATCTTCCCACCGCGCTCTGCTGTGTGGCCGGGGCCACAATGGTCACATCGGCCACGGGGGCCAGGGCCTCGTATGCGGCCCAGAGGCCTGCAGACGTGATGCCGTCGTCATTGGTAAGCAGGATGGATGGTCTCATTCACTATGGACTTGGCGGAGGAGGCAAAAAATATGACCGATCGTCAGGCTCATGTCCCGCGCCTTCCAACACTTGAGGGATGAAAGCCCTCCTGGCTGAATATACCGTATTCCACGACCCGCACCTGGCTCCCGAGGGTGCTGCCATGCTCGGCGTGCTTCGGCGGAGTTTTGAACGATGCGGGTACGAGGTGATCTCGCCCGAGGGTGCGGACTTCAGGGCTGAGATCACGCGAATAGCGCCTGAATGCGATTTTGGTCTCGTGATAGCGCCTGATCACCTTCTTTCAGGCTTTACCGCAGCGATTGAGAAACTGACCCATAACCTGGGCTGCGGAAGCATGAACGTCGCAGTATGTGCAAACAAGAGAAAGACTGCACGGATACTGGCAGGCAATGGAATACCAGTTCCCGAAGAGGTCGATTACGGGGAGAGGGTGACCAAGCCGGTCACGGGATGCGGCTCGATCGGCGTCCGGCTGGATGGCGGGCCTGCCGGGGAGGGTGAGTTCGGACAGCGCTTCATCGAGGGTGAGCATCTCAGCGTGAGCCTGGTGGGAAGCAGGGTCGTGGGTGACGCCTGCCTTTACTATTCCGGAAAGCCCCCGCTTGTCCTCGCCCTGAACCACCAGGAGATATCGATCGATTCTGGCGGGCGGTTCTCCTACCAGGGAGGCACAACTCCCCTGGATCACGAGCGATCCGATGAGATCATCGGTGTCGCGAAAAAAGCGGTCAACATCCTCGGCTGCCAGGGGTATACCGGCGTCGACATCGTGCTTGCAGACCACCCCTACGTGGTGGATGTCAACCCGCGAATCACCACGAGCATCGTCGGGATCGCCGCATGCATGGAAGAAGAGATCGCAGACATCCTTGTCCGGGCGTCGAAGGGGGATGCGCCTGAATCCGTCCATTTCACCTGCAGGGCAAGGTACGACAGCTCGGGGAGGGTCTTTTTCGAATGATTGGAATCGATGTCGGCGGAGCCAACGTAAAAGTTGTCGATTCGGGTGGAGTCCACATCCATTACTGCCCCATGTGGGAGAACGCACCGCTCGAGACCCTGCTTGCCGGCTACCGGTCCTCCCGGGAAGTTGATGCCGCAGTGGTGATGTCGGGAGAGCTTGCGGACTGCTTTGACTCGAAAGTAGAGGGGATCAGGTTTATCGTCGATGCAGTAAAGGCGGCCTTTCCGCAGGCTGTCTTCTACGGGACCGACGGATGCTTTCACCATGAGGCGACGCCCTGCCTTGCCGCCGCCAACTGGCTTGCATCTGCCGATCACCTGCGAAAGGACTGGCCCGGTGCGGTCCTGGTCGACATGGGAAGCACCACCACCGATATCATCCCGCTCACCGATTTTTCCGCCCTGCTCGGGCTGACCGATCTTGCACGGCTCCAGAAAGGGTACCTGGTGTATACGGGGCTTCTCCGGACCAGTGTGCCGGCCCTGATACGCCATGTATCCCTGGGAG
Organism: Methanolinea sp. SDB; assembly: GCA_001412335.1. Lineage (GTDB taxonomy): Archaea > Halobacteriota > Methanomicrobia > Methanomicrobiales > Methanospirillaceae > SD8. The sequence continues at coordinate 1,492 of LKUF01000224.1, read as the reverse complement.
GCGTCCGGACACCGGTGAGTCCAGAATACTTCGCCTGTAGCGGCGACGTTCACCTTGCACTCGGCCATATCACGGCTGAAGAGTACACATCCGATTCTCCGGACGGGAAGGGGCGGGAGAGAGAGGCCGCATACCGGAGACTTGCACGGGTCGTGTGTGCAGACCTTTCGGAGATCGGTACGGAGGGTGCTATGGCCATCGCCCGGGCCTTCTGGGAAGAACAGAGCTCCCTCCTCAAAAACACCATAGAAGAGGTGATGGCAGAGACCGGCGCCACCGAGATTATCACGGCAGGCATTGGATCACGGCTCCTTGCCAGGGTCTGCGGAGGTACAGACATCTCTGAAAGCCTTGGATCGTTCTCCGATGCCCTGCCTGCGTTCGCCGTCAGGGAGGTGGCATTACGAAACGCTGGATGTACGGGCTGATCCTGCTCGCTGGATCGCTTATTGCCAGTGCGATCCTCTTCTCATTCGGGATACCGTTCTTCTTCCTGTTCCTGTTTATTCCCCTCATCCCGTTCCTCAATCGAAACAGGGAGAAAAAAAGGTGCCCGGTATGCGGGTGGGAGACAGGATCACCGGGTATCAGTTTCTGTCCGTTTGACGGGACAGCCCTAACCGCCCCGGGGATAGAGGGAGAGCGTGATGACTGACATTGGGATCCTGAACCCGTAGATATCGGTGCAGGGGATCGGCCCGATATCCCGGCGTGCGTAATTTCTTACGCTCCCCCGGTCGATTGCAAGGCCCATCTGTTCAAGCACACGTGCTGTCCGGTGGTACGGCATCTTTTCCGAGAGCGTGATGCAGAGGTCGACGACCGGTCTTCCGACCCGGGTATCAGGATAGAATGGTGCTTCCGCAGCCGAGATCCGCCCGCATTGCCGGCAGCTGAACCGTTTCACATGCACCTCTATCGTTCTCGTCCCTCCAGGTCCGATAATGCTTGCGAAGTGCCTTTTTTTGTAGTCGTAGCCTGTCACTTCACCGCGGCAGAACGGACATGAGGCCAGGTTTTCGAATTTCTTCCCTTCAAACCCACATATTGCAGATTGAATAATATCCACGAGCATATTTGGGACCAGATATTTTCGTGCGATCGTGCGCGGCACGTTTTTCGCATTCTCTTTAGGATTATCGATCATTTTACTTGGTCCCCGAGTAAATTCATTCTTCACAATGACCCCCCACTATTCATCATATAATTGATCTTTAAATACAAATATTAAAAAATTGTGTTGAGAGAGCATCCATTGTAAACGAGGTATTAGAATGGATGTTAAGTACGTTCAAACAACCTGCCCCTACTGTGGGACGGGTTGTACATTCAATCTCGTGGTAAAAGACGGGAAGGTTTCTGGTGTTTCACCATACCAGCGCTCTCCCGTCAACCAAGGCAAGGTATGCCCTAAGGGTACCTATGCCCACGAGTTTGTGAACCATCCCGATCGCCTGACCAAGCCCCTTATCAAGAAGGACGGCAAGTTCGT